>JANJTI010000191.1 GCA_024711185.1 Brevundimonas sp.
TGTCGGCTGGCTGCAGGACGCGGGCACCGCCCACTGGAACGCGCGCTTTGACGCCGAAACCCGCGCGCGCTGGTCATGGGTCGCCCTGCGCCACGAGATCGACTATCTGCGCGGCCTGTTTCCGGACTCGACCGCGACGGTCAGCGACGTTCGAAGGCGGGCAGGATGTCGGCCGGGATCCGGTGCGGCCGCATCGTCGCGGCGTCGACGAGCACCCATTCCGTAACGCCCTGGGCGCACAGCCGACCTTCGCCGTCCTCGATGCGGACGTAGCGGTTGAAGCGCGGACCGTGCGGGTCGCCGACCCAGGTGCGCGCCTTGACGCCCCGGGCGTCCGGCATCAGCGGGCGGAAATAGTCGATCTCGTGCCGGGTCCCGACCCACGACCACTTCGCCCACGTGTCAGGGCCGAAGCGGGCGTTCCAGTGCGCCGTGCCCGCGTCCTGGAGCCAGCCGACGTAGACCACGTTGTTGACGTGGCCGTTCTCGTCGATGTGCTCGGGCCTGACCTCGAGCGGCAGCTCGAAGATCTCGCGGTCCGGGCGGGGCTCCAGCCGGGGCCGGGCCATCAGGCGTCGGCGCCGCCCAGCGACACGCCCTTGTCCGACATCAGCGTCTGCAGTTCGCCGGCGTTGAACATCTCGCGCACGATGTCCGAGCCGCCGACGAACTCGCCCTTGACGTACAGCTGCGGAATGGTCGGCCAGTCGGTAAAGGCCTTGATGCCCTCGCGCAGGGCCTCGTCCTGCAGGACGTCGACGCCGACGAAGGGCGCGCCGATGTGATCGAGGATCTGCACGGCCAGCGAGGAGAAGCCGCAGCGCGGCGCGTCCGGCGTGCCCTTCATGAACAGCACGACGTCGTGGGTCTTCACGGTCTCGTCGATGAAGCTGCGGACGGGGTCGGCGACGGCTTGGTCGGTCACGGAACTGGCCTTTCGATGAAGGCCGTCAGCTAGGGGCGGCGGCCCGCAGGGTCAAGGGCGGCCCGGAGACGCAGGCTCGCCTCAGGCCGCCTTGGCGCTGGCGATGCGGGCCATCTCGATCTGCGCAGCCAGCCCCGGAGGCATGTCGCGATCCGGCACCATGGCGAGGGTGTTGAGCCGCTCTACGTCCGGGGCCTCGACGAGCACGCTGGACACCGAGGGGTCCGTCAGGGCGTAGGCGAGACAGATGGCCTCGGCCGACCAGGCGTTGGTCTGATGCAGGAAGGCGAAGGTGCCCGCGCCGGCGAGAGGATCGTGCTTCGCGCGCCCCCTGGGGCGGCCGAAGCCGAGGAATCCCTTCTTCTCAACGTGCGCGGAGGCGGCCTTCTTCGCCGTGTCGAGGCTCTCGGGGAAGTAGTCGTAGACGAAGATCGCCATGTCCTGCTCGCGTGCGACACGGAGCCGGTGGCGGATCTGCCAGGGCGAGTTGACGTGGTAGGGCGTGGCGAGCACGTCGAAGGCGCCTGTGGAGACGTAGGCGTCCATCACCTCACCCTCGCCCGAGACGCCGAGCAGGCGGACCCGCTCGGTGGCCCGCAGGGCTTTCAGCGCATTGAGCGAGGACTGGGGCAGTTCGTGCTCGGCTGGCTCGTGGAGGATGGCCAGGTCGAACCAGCCCAGTCGCGAGGCGTGCAGGGCGCGGTCGATGGCCGCGGTCATGCCCTCGGCGGAGAAATCGCGTTCCGAGCCCCGCCGGCCGTCGCCGGCGCCGAGCGTGAGGGCGACCTGGACCAGCTTGCGGTCGACATGCTGCAGGGCGTCGCCGAGGACCTCGGCGAGGACCGGGTCGGCGGAGCAGAGGCGGTAGCTGTTGATGCCCGCTTCGAGCGCCGAGTAGATCAGCTCTCGCCCCGCATCCGGCCCGTGCGCGATGTCGCGGGCGCCGAGGCTGAGGGTCAGGGCGGAGACGGCCTGTCCGGCCGAGCCGAAGGGGCGGTAGCGCATGGTCAGTCTCCCGTCGGGGCCGAGGTCTCGAGCGCGAGCGCATGCAACTCGCCGCCCATGCGCCCCTTGAGAGCGGCGTAGACGAGCTGGTGCTGGCGCACCCGCGACAGCCCCGCGAAGGCGGCCGAGACGATGCGCGCCCGATAGTGGTCGCCGTCGCCGGCCAGATCGTCGATCCCGATTTCGGCGTCGGGAAAGGCTTCGGCGAGATAGCGGCGAAGCTCTTCGGCGGGCATGGGCATGGACAGGCGGGGCTCCGGGTTCGGCCGGAGGATGGCTCGTAAAGCTTAATGTCAGGCTACGCGGCGCGACGTTCCAGCAGAACCACGGGTTCGCCCCTGTAGACCGCGTCCGCGTAGCGGACGTAGCCGGCTCGCGCAGCGAGGGCGTGCGACGGCGCGTTGCCCGGGGAGATCATGCAGACCGTGCGGGGCGCATCGAGCGCTTCGTCGCACCAGGCGAGGGCGGCGGAGAGGGCCTCGAAGGCCAGGCCCCGGCCCTGGAAGCGCGGGGCGACGCCCCAGCCCAGTTCCGGCGCGTCGAACGGGGGATCGAGCAGACGACGGTAGTCGAGCACGCCGACGCTGCCGACGTAGTCGCCGGTAACGGTCTCGCGGATCGCCCAGTTTCCGTAGCCAAGCGCTTCCCAGTGGCCGATGTCGCGCAGAAGGCGGAACCAGACGTCCTCGGAGGTCAGGGCCGCCGGGAAGATGGAGGTGGCGAAAACAGGGTCGCCCCACAGCTTCACCAGGTCGTCGAAGTCGGACACGGCGACGGGAGCGAGGGTGAGACGGTCGGTGATCAGGGTGGTGGTCATGAAGCCTCGAACAGGGCGGCCGCGCGCTCGACGCGAACCGCGCCGGCCGCGTCTGTGACGGCATAGGTGAAGCCGGGCTGAAGTGCGAAGGCGCCGGCGCGGCCCCGCTTGTCCAGGGCGAGCAGGGCGACCTGGGAGGCAGCGACCCTGGCTCCTCGCAAACGGGCGAGGCGCTCGATGACCCGACGACAGGCGGCGGCGGGGTCGAGCCCGGCGCGCATGGCCTCCACGACTGCGTGGGAGCCGGCCACGCGAACCACGTCCTCGCCGACCCCCGTGGCGGTGCAGCCGCCGACCTCGTCGTCGACGTAGAGGCCGGCGCCGATGATCGGGCTGTCGCCGACGCGGCCGCGCATCTTGAAGGCCATGCCAGAGGTGGTGCAGGCCCCGGCCATGCGTCCGGCGGCGTCGATCGCCAGCAGGCCGATGGTGTCGTGATCGGCGTTCCCGCCCGGCATGCCCCGCCAGTCGGCGTTCTCGCTGTTGATGCGGGGGGCGTATGTCGCCGTGCGCAGCCATTCGCGCCACGCCGCCTCGGCCCGGGGGGTGAGCAGGTTCTGCGTCGGGAAGCCCTGCTCGACGGCGAAGGCGCTCGCGCCCGCGCCGACCAGCATGACGTGCGGCGTCTTCTCCATCACGGCTCTGGCGACCGAGACGGCGTGGATCACGTCCTCGAGGGCGCAGACGGCGCCAATGTCGCCAGCCCAGTTCATGACGCAGGCGTCCAGCGTCACCCGACCGTCGCGGTCGGGCAGGCCGCCCAGCCCGACGGAGCTGTTGGCCTCGTCCGCCTCGGCCACGCGGCCGCCGGCTTCGACCATGTCGAGCGCTGACCTGCCAGACTGGCGCGCGGCCCAGCCGGCGGCATTGGCGGCGGCGCCGAAGTCCCAGGTGGAGACCATGACGGCGGGGGCTTCGGTGCTCGCCGCGGCCGTCCCCGCGAACCCGGCTGCCGGCGCGATGGCCAGCAGCGATCGACGGGAGGGACCGATCACATCAACCCCAGCTGCCTGAAGCTGGCGACGCCCTCGCGGCCGACGACGAGGTGGTCGTGCACCGCGATCTCCAGCGCCCGGGCCGCGTCGACGACCTGACGGGTCATCTGGATGTCGGCGCGCGACGGGGTCGGGTCGCCGGAGGGGTGGTTGTGCACGATGATCAGGTTCTTGGCCGAGAGCTCGAGGGCGCGGCGGACCACCTCTCGCGGATAGACCGGCGCATGGTCGACGGTGCCGCGATTCTGGATCTCGTCGAGGATCAGCGTGTTGTGGTTGTCGAGGAACAGCACCCGGAACTGCTCGCGCGGCTCGTGCTGGAGGGCGACGCGGACGTAGGAGACCAGCGCGGTCCACGACGCGATCACGGGCCGGTTGGCTGCCTCCTCGCGCAACACCCGCCGCGCGACCTCGTGAAGGGCGGCGAGGTCCAGCGCGGTCTCGGCGCCCACCCCCTTCACGCGGCCGCGGGCGTCCTCGGCGCGGACGGTCATCAGGTCCTCGACCGGGGCGGCGAGCACGGCGGCGAGCGAACCGAAGCGGGCCAACAGCGCCTTGGCGACCGGCTTGACGTCGCCCTGCGGCTGGCTGCGGAACAGGAAGAGCTCGAGGAGCTCGTAGTCGGGCAGATGGGCAAGGCCGGCGGTGCGGGCGCGGTGGCGGAGGCGCTCGCGGTGGCCGCCGGCCCCTCCGGCCTGCGGTCGCCCGGGGGGCGCGACGGCAGGCGGCGCGGCGCGGCGCTCCGGCGCGGGAAACGGCAGCACTGAGGACATGAGAGCCTCCGGGTCGACCGGAGCGGCACGATGTCAGAACAGACGGTGAACGTCCAGTGATCTCAGAACGTCGGCCGGAACAGGCCCGCGGGGCTGGCGGTGAACAGCTCGCAGCCGTCGTCGGTGACGCCGACGGTGTGTTCGCACTGGGACGACAGGGACTTGTCGCGGGTCACGGCGGTCCAGCCGTCGGACAGCACCTTCACGTGCGGCTTGCCCAGGTTCACCATCGGCTCGACGGTGAAGAACATGCCCTTCTTCAGCGTCGCGCCCTCGCCGCGACGGCCGTAGTGCAGGACGTTGGGGCTGTCGTGGAACAGCCGGCCGATGCCGTGGCCGCAGAAGTCGCGCACCACCGACATCCGGTTGGCCTCGACCACCTGCTGGATGGCGTAGCCGATGTCGCCGAAGGTGGCGCCCGGCTTGATGACAGCGAGGCCGGCTTCGAGCGAGTCGTAGGTGACCTCGATCAGCTTGCGGGCGCGCGCGTTCACGTTCCCGACGGCGTACATGCGGCTGGAGTCGCCATGCCAGCCGTCGACGATGACGGTGTGGTCGATGTTGACGATATCGCCGTCCTTCAGAACCTTGTCGCCGGGAATGCCATGGCAGACGACATGGTTGATCGAGGTGCAGACGGTCTTCTCGTAGCCCTTGTAGCCGAGGCAGGCCGGCAGGGCGCCGTGGTCGAGGGTGAACTCGCGGATGCGGTCGTCGATCTCGCCGGTGGTCACGCCCGGTTTGACGTACCCGGTGATCATGTCGAGCGCCTGCGCCGCCAGACGGCCGGCCTTGCGCATGCCCTCCCAGGCCTCCTCGTCCTGGTGGACGCGGATCTCGTGGGTGCGGACGAAGTGATCGTTGTCCAGCTCGGGGGTCTCGTACATCGGTCGTCTTTCGGCGGGGCCCGTGTTCATTTCAGGGCCGCCAGGGCAGGGCGCGGTCCAGGCGGATCGCTTCGGGCGTCAGGTGGCAACTGTAGCACAGAACCTCAACCCCGCGGGAGGCGGCTTCCCGCAGGGCGGGGCCGTAGGCGCGGTCGATGTCGTCGGCGGTGGTGAAGGCCGCGCAGTCCATGCGCTGGACGATGAACAGCATGACGGCCCGGCCGCCGGCCTCGACGACCCGTTCGAGGGCCTTGAGATGTTTCACCCCGCGCACGGTGTTGCAGTCCGGGAACTCCGCGAGCCCGCCGACCCGGCTGAAGTGGCAGTTCTTGATCTCGACCCAGCAGGACGGGCGCTGGAGGGCGTCGGGGTCGGACTGCAGCAGGATGTCGATGCGGCTGTCGACGTCGTAGCGGACCTCGCGGCGCAGGATCGGATAGCCGGCCAGTTCGGGGATGTCGCCGCGGGAAATGGCGGCCTCGGCGATGCGGTTGGGATTGAGGGTGTTGACCCCGACCGGGCCGGCGTCGGGGAGTTCGACGGCTTCCAGAGTCAGGGGCAGCTTGCGCTTCGGCTCGGGCGAGCGGGACAGCCAGACCGGCAGCCCGGGCGCGCTCAGGCCCAGCATGGCGCCGGGGTTGGGCACATGGACGGTGGTGGTCGAGCCGTCCCCAAGCGCGACGTCGGCGAGAAAGCGCTTGTAGCGGCGGATCAGGGTTCCGCGTTCGATCGGCGACTTGAAGCGCATCGGAGAGGCTCTAGCCTGCGCGGATGAGCGACGCATCCCCCACCGCGGCCGTGCTGATCATCGGCGACGAAATCCTCTCCGGCCGGACGCAGGACACCAACCTGAACACCCTGGCACGGTTCCTCGGGGCGCTGGGGATCGATCTGCTGGAAGCGCGGACGGTCGGCGACCGGCAAGAGCAGATCGTAGGCGCGCTGAACGCCCTGCGGACGGGGCACGACTACGTCTTCACCACCGGCGGCATCGGGCCGACGCACGACGACATCACCGCCGACGCGGTGGCGGCGGCGTTCGGGGTGGGGATCGGGGAGCATCCGGAGGCTCTGGCCATCCTCGAGCGGCGCTACGGCGCGGAGTTCAACGCGCCGCGGCGGCGGATGGCGCGGATACCGGAGGGTGGGAGCCTGATCGCCAATCCGGTAACGGATGCGCCGGGGTTCCAGCTAGGCAACGTCTTCGTCATGGCCGGGGTGCCGAAGATCATGACGGCCATGCTGGAGGACGTGGCGCCGCGCCTGCGGACCGGCGCGGCGGTGCACGCGCGGACGGTGCGGGTCACCGGCGTGGGCGAAGGAAGCGTGGCGGAAATCCTCGGCTCGGCGGCGCGGGCCAACCGGGCGATCATCTACGGCAGCTATCCGTTCGGCCACGGGTCGGTCGACGAGATCGGGACGAACCTGGTGGTGCGGGGGCGCGACGAGATGGCGGTGGAGGCGGCCGTCGAGGGACTGCTGAGGGAGCTGCGAGAGGCGGGCATCGCGGCGGAGCGTGTCTGAACCCCCTCCCGGCTTCGCAGGCTCCCCCTCGCTTCGGGGGGAGGATTTCAGGCGCCGGCGCGGCCGGTGAAGGCGTCGACGAGGGCCTGGTAGGCCGGGTTGGGCCGTCCCTCCGCGTCGAGGAGCAGGGCGCTTTCGTCGGGGCGGTTCCTGCCCTCGGCTCGGACCAGCCAGCTGTCGGAGTCGCGGAGGCCCCAGGTGGTGAAGGCGTAGCGCTGGCGCTCGGGCAGGGCGGCGAAGGCCTCGGCCAGTTCGCCGACACGGGCGACCTGCTGGGCCCGGCGCTCGGCTGTCGAGCGCAGGTCGGGCATGCGGCCGCCGTCCCGCTCGAGGGGAAAGTCGAGCTCGGAGACGTGGACGGGCAGGCCCAGCGAGGCCGCGTCGCGCATGAAGGTCGTGATGCGCCCGGCGGGAATCTCGATGTCGAGGTGGGACTGGGTGCCAATGCCGCCGACCGGCGCGCCAAGCTTGAGCAGACGTTCGACCAGGCGCAGGAAGGTCGCGCCCTTACGGGGAATGTTCTCAAGATTGTATTCGTTGAGGAACAGCACGGCGTCGGGGTCGGCGGCCTTCGCCTGTTCGAAGGCGCGGACCATATAGCCGTCCTGTCCCAGCGCCCGGCTCCAGTGGCAGTCGCGCAGGCCGTCGCCGTCCTCGGCCACCGGCTCGTTGACGACGTCCCAGCCGGCCATCACGCCGCGGTAACGGCCGACGAGAGCCCGGACATAGCGGTCGTATTCCGCGGCGAAGCGGGCGCGGGGCAGGTCGTCGCTGAAGACCTCGGACCCCTGGGAGTACCAGATGACGGTGTGGCCGTGGACGCGCAGGCCGTGTTCGCGCGCGAAGGCGACCACGCGGTCCGAGGCCGAGAAGTCGTGGGCGAAGCCGGGGCCGAGGGTGCGTTCCATCTTCTGCTCCCACTCGGGCGTGAGCTGCGAGCAATGGCGGAGGACGGCGGCGCGCCAGGCCGGGTCGTTCAGCTGGCCGGTCATGGCGGTAGCGCCGAATGGCGCGGGGACGAGGTCCTTCAGCGGCCGGGCGGACCGTGCGGGCGTCTGCGCGGCGGGGCGCCCGCAGGCGGCGAGCGCGAGGCCGGAGCCGAGGAACAGGCGACGGCTGGGGCGCGCCCTAGACCGCACGGCGGCGGAGGCCGAGTTCGTCGAAGGCGGCGGTCTCGCGCTTGCCGGCGACGATGAGGCGGTTGAGCCGGGTGGTCTCGGCCACATGCTCGAACTTCTTCAGCTCCTCGAAGGCGCCGGTCAGGGCGTCGCGGGCGCCGGTCTCCTCGGCCTCGATCTGGGCGACATCGGTCTCCGCCGCCGACTTTCGCACCTTCCAGCCGTTCAGGTAGGCCTGCAGCAGAAGCCCGGCCTCGGCGTCCTGACGGGCGCGCTCCTGCTCGACCCGGGCTTCTGCCTCGAGGACGGCGATGCGCATTTCGGCCGAGACGCGGCGGGCGGTGATGTCGGCGAGGCGCTTCTGCAGCGTCTCGACCTCATAGTTGGAGATCCGGATCAACGACTGGGCCCAGGCGGTCATGCGAACTCTCCGGTCACTGCGGGATCATGCCCTGATTCAGGATTGCCTCGAGCCGGGTAAAGGAATCGGTAAGACGTGTGGCGTCGTCCTTGTCCTGACCGAGGAAGGCTTCGAGCGCGGGGTTGAGCGCGATAGCGCGATCGACGAGCGGATCGGCGCCCGACCGGTAGGCGCCGATCCGGATCAGCTCCTCCATGTTGGCGTAGGCGGACAGGCACTGGCGGGCGCGACGGTTCAGTTCGCGCTCGGGCGGCGTCTGGCAGCCCGGGAGGGTGCGGCTGACCGACTTCAGCACGTCGATGGCCGGGAAGCGGCCGCGCTCGGCGATCTTGAGATCCATGACGATGTGACCGTCGAGGATGCCGCGCACGGCGTCGGCGATGGGCTCGTCGTGATCGCCGCCGTCGACGAGGACGGTGAACAGGGCGGTGATCGGGGCGGCAGTGGTTCCGTCGGGACGGATGGGGCCGGGGCCGGCGCGCTCGAGCAGCTTGGGAAGTTCCGTGAAGACCGTGGGCGTGTAGCCCTTGGTGGTCGGGGGCTCGCCGGCGGCGAGGCCGATCTCACGCTGGGCCATGGCGAAGCGGGTGACGGAGTCCATCAGACAGAGGACCTCGAGGTCCTGGTCGCGCAGGAACTCGGCGCAGGCCATGGTCATGTAGGCGGCCTGGCGGCGCTTCAGGGCCGGCTCGTCCGAGGTGGCGACGATGACGATCGCGCGGCGCAGGCCCTCCTCGCCAAGGGTCTCCTCAATGAACTCGCGCACCTCGCGGCCGCGTTCGCCGATCAGACCCACGACGACGGCGTCGCAGGTCGCCTGGCGCGCAAGCATCGACAGCAGCACCGACTTGCCGACGCCGGAGCCGGCGAAGATGCCGAGGCGCTGGCCGCGGCAGGTGGTGGTGAAGACGTCCATGGCGCGGACGCCGAGATCGAGCCGCTCGCCGACCCGTCCCCGCGAGTGGGC
>JANJTI010000205.1 GCA_024711185.1 Brevundimonas sp.
GCGGCCTCGGCGGCGGTGATCTCGGAGACGAGACTGCGCTGCAGGATTTCGATGGTGACGGTGTCGCCCTCGATTTCGACGGTCCGGCTGGTGTGGTGGCCGAGCTCGGTGCGGTCGAACCTGCCGCCGGCGACGCTGTAGCCGTCGCCGCCCTGGGGCAGGCGGACGGTGACCAGCTGACGGCTGAACGCCGGGTGGGCGATGGCGTAGGGGGCGTCGCGGAAGGGGCCCGCCGGCCGTTCCGTCGCGGACAGGGACACATAGGTCGAGCCCGGCGGGACCAGGCCGCTCGAGCTCCAGTCAAGCGGCGCAGCGCCCGCCATCGTCAGGGTGAGCAGGTTGGCGTCCTCATCGTAGGTCGACCCGACTTCGCGGATTTCGAGCTGGTTGATCAGGGCGCTCCACATCCCTCGCAAGCCCGGGTCGCGCTGCGCCGGAGACAGCAGCCCCAGCTGCCCGGCGAGCAGGGCGGCTTCGTCGTGGCGCAGGATCATGGATCCGCTGACCTGCGCCGGCGCATGCTGGCCAGCCGAGGCGTCGAAGGCGATGATCGTTTCCGTGTCGGGCCGCGACAGCGGTGCGACCTCGAGCCGCTCCAGGGCGGCGCCCGTCGCCCGCAAGGGAAGCGCCCAGTGCAGCGGGGGCACGCTGATGTCCGCGAGGCGGCGGTCGCCGATACGGGTCCCGTCGAGCCAGTGGACCTGTCCGTCGACCACGGCCCGCACGATCACGTGGTCGAAGACACCTACCGAGGGCAGTCGACCGTCCAGACCGCCCCCGTTGGAGAGGCTGACGGCCGCCGGCTCCGCCGCGATGCCGAGGCCGTCGAGAAGGGCCAGCAGGAGGACCGTCTTGCCCTTGCAATCGCCGAAGCGTCGGCGCCAGGTCTCGTCGGCGGTGGCGGGCGTCAGGGCGCTCTCGCCCATGAGAAGCGCGACGTAGCGAACCTGATCCTGGACGAGCCGCAGGGCGGCGGCGGCCTGGACGGCGGGGTCGTCGGACAGGCTGCGGATCCGCGCGATCTCGTCGTGAAGGGGGGAGTCGGGCTCGAGCCGGCGCGTCCTGTCGTAGAGGGGCTTCAGCACCGTCGCGACTTCGGCCCAATCGCGGAAGCTGCTGAACTCGATCAGGTTGACCGCGGCGATGCGCTGGGGAACGTCCTCCGGAACAGCGACCGGTTGTGCGTTCTCGCGCACGACCTCGATCGTCGAAAAGCCGTCGGCGCGACGGATCGGCAGGCGCGTCCAGTCATCAGAGGCCCGGACAGCGACGGTCCTGTCGCTGGGCCAGGAGGCGCGAACCCTCTGACGCGCGACGGGGATCGGAAAGTTCAGGTCCATCCACTGGGCGGGGCGGTCGCCGAGCACCGGATCCCGCGATGTGATGGTGTAGGCGAAGTCGAGCACGTCGCCGACGCGCAGGCCGGAGGGCTGCAGGACGGCGGTGAGCCGGCCGTCGAGGGTGGCGGTCTCGAGGTTCTGCTCGCGGCGGAGGATGTCGAAATCCTGCGAGGCGAGAACGTCGATCACCTGGCCGTCACGGAGCAGATTGAGGTGGTGGACCGTGACATCCTGGCTGTCCGGACTCCAGACGAGACCAACGCTTCCCAGCGCGACCAGTCCCTGGGGGGTCAGCGCGGCGCTGCGGGTCCTGACGTAAGAGGCTTGCTGCCCCTCGCCGGCGCGGTACTGCGCATCGAAGAGCAGAATCTGCACGCCCTCGCCCGCTGCGGTGGGCGCGGCCGCTCCGCCTTCCTGCGAGGAGACCACCCACGCCGGCTCCGGTCCGCGAAGCACCTGATCCCCGGCAAGGGCGTCCGACGCCAGCCCCATCGCGACCCATACAAGCCCGGTCACCGCCGCTCTCGCGGTGCGGTACAACGCCACCATAACCGTCCCCCCAAGACTGCAGCTTCGCTGATACAACGTGAGCGTTCATGGAACAATCGGAGGCGGCGGCGAAGCCCGGCCGCCCGGTCCGCGCCTGGACGGCGCGCCGTTGCCTCCGTGCCTGCGGGCGCCTAGATCGACTCACCGATGCTTCGGTCATGAGCGAACGAGCCATGAGCCGACCCGACGAGCGGAGAACCACAATGACTGACGCCTACGACGCCTCCCGCCACCTGAAGTCGGGACGGGGCAAGGTCTATGAATCGATCGTCGACACCATCGGCGATACGCCCCTGGTGGGCCTGCCGCGGCTGTCGGCCGAGCTGAAGCCCCGGGCGCGGGTGCTGGCCAAGCTGGAGTTCTTCAATCCGCTGGCGTCGGTGAAGGACCGGATCGGCGTGGCCATGATCGAGGCGCTGGAGCAGACCGGCCGGTTGGCCCCGGGCGGCGTGCTGGTGGAGCCGACCAGCGGCAACACCGGGATCGCCCTCGCCTTCGTGGCCGCGGCCAAGGGCTACCGCCTCATCCTTGTGATGCCCGAGAGCATGTCGATGGAGCGGCGCAAGATGCTGGCGCTGCTGGGCGCGGAACTGGTGCTGACGCCGGCGGAGAAGGGCATGAAGGGGGCGATCGCCACCGCGCACGAACTTCTCGACAAGACGCCGGGCGCGGTGATGCCCTCGCAGTTCGAGAATCCCGCCAACCCGGCCATTCACCGGACGACGACGGCGGAGGAGATCTGGGCGGACACCGGCGGGGCGGTGGACATCGTGATCTCGGGGGTCGGCACCGGCGGCACCATCACCGGGGTCGGGCAGGTGCTGAAGGCGCGCAAGCCGTCGGTGCGCATGATCGCGGTGGAGCCGACCGCCAGCCCGGTGCTTTCGGGCGGCGAGCCCGGCCCCCACAAGATCCAGGGAATCGGCGCGGGCTTCGTTCCCGCCAACGTGGACCGGGCGGTAATCGACGGGGTGGAGCAGGTCTCGAACGAAGAGGCCTTCGACATGGCCCGCCGGGCCGCGCGGGTGGAGGGCCTTCCCGTGGGCATCTCGTCGGGCGCCGCCCTGACGGCCGCGTTCCGGCAAGCCGGGCTGGAGGAGAACGCCGGCAAGACGATCGTCGCCATCATTCCAAGCTTCGCGGAGCGCTATCTGTCGACCGCCCTGTTCGAGGGACTGTAGCAGCTAGAGCGTCACGCCCGGTTAACCGCATTCCCCCTAGCTTGGCGGACCATGTCCGAACCCGCCGCCATGCCCGAGGAGGCCGCGCCCGCCGCGGGCTTCCGCGCGCGGCACGCCTTGCTGAAGCGCCTGGCCGACGTGGTCTCGCTGCCGGCCAGCCGGATCAACGCCTTCGAGCGTTCCGTGACGGGCGATCTGCTGGTCGAAATGCTCCGGCTGGCCTCGCCGGAAGACCGCAGGCGGGTGGCGGCGCGGCTTGCTCCGCTGGCCGAACTGCCCAACGCCCTGGCCCGGATGCTGTTGCGCGACGAACCGTCCATCGCCGGCCTGCTGATCGAGCAGTGCGCCTCGCTGTCGGACGCCGATCTGGTGGCCTGCGCGCGCGACACGACCATGGATCACCGCTTCCTGATGGCCAGTCGTCGAGGTCTTTCGGAAGTGCTGACCGAGACGCTGATGAGCTTCGGCGAGACCCCGGTCATCGAGGCTGTGCTGCGCAACAGCTCGGCCCGTCTGGGGCAGGTGGCGATCGAGGGCATCGTCAGCCTGAGCCGGACCGAGAGGAGCCTCTGTCCACATCTGCTCAAGCGGCCGGAGCTGAGGCCGTCCGGCGCCTATGTGATGTTCTGGTGGTGCGGACCCGACGAGCGTCGAACGATCCTGCAGCGGTTCGCCGTGTCGCGGGAGGTGATGCAGGAGGTGGCCGAGGACGTGTTCGCCATGGCCGCGGCCGAGAACTGGCAGGACCCCGTCTCGCGCAAGGCGTTGCAGTTCATCGAGCGTCGCCAGCGCAACCGGGCAGCGATCGAGAAGAGTCCGTACGGGGGTCTGGAGCAGGCCGTCGCAGCGGCTGGACAGGGCGGCCTGACCCGGGAGATCGCCAGCGAGATCGCCTACCTCTCGGGGGTGAAGCCGATCACCGGAGCCAAGATCCTGGGCGATCCGGGCGGGGAGCCGCTGGCTATCCTGTGCAAGGCGACCGGACTGGGACGCAACGACCTGCACGCGCTGTGGCGCTCGATGCGGCGACCGGAGACGAACGCGGACGGCACGCCCGATGCAACCTGGGAGCGCGTGCAGATCACGTATGAAATGCTTGCCGTGGACCGGGCGCAGACGGTCTTGCGCTACTGGAACTGGTCGTTGTCGTCCGCTTTGAGCCCGGCTCTATTGCGGGCGATCCGGGATGGCGAGGAAGACGCCCTCGACGACTATTCGGCGCCCGAGCGGGCGGCCATGCTGGCTCTGGCGGAAAACTTCGGACGCTGAGTCGGTCTCAGGAAGTCGAGTTCCTCTGATCTGCTCCGAGGCCGCTCCTTGTCCGCATTGCTTTCGATTTCGAACCTCTTTATTCAAAGTCCCTCCGGCGGATCGGGGCTGATCAGTCGATCCGGTCATTAACCAGGTGGGATATCAATGGAAGAGAATTCGCAGCTGCTCGAGATGACCGCGGACATCGTCTCGGCCTATGTTGGCAACAACAACGTCCAGGCGTCGGAAGTCCCGGGCCTGATTTCGAGCATTCACGCAGCGCTGTCGCAGGTCTCTACCGGCGCGGCGGAGCCGGAGCCCGAACCGCGCGAGCCCGCCGTGCCGATCCGCAAGTCGATCACGCCGGATTACCTGATCTGCCTGGAGGACGGTCGCAAGTTCAAGTCGCTGAAGCGGCACCTGCGCACCAAGTACAACATGAGCCCCGAGGAATACCGCGCCAAGTGGGGGCTGCCGAAGGACTACCCGATGGTCGCCCCGAACTACGCCAAGGCGCGCTCGGAACTGGCCAAGCAGATGGGCCTGGGTCAGGGCGGACGGAAGCCGGCCCGCACCCGCGCCAAGAAGTAGACGGGCCGCAGCTTCAGGCTCGAAAGCGCCCGCCGGTCGACCCGGCGGGCGTCTTCATTTGCGGATCAGGCCGCCGCCTGGGCGCCGCGGCGCATACGCCAGAAGCGCAGCGTGCGTAGCGCCGCCTCGCGTGACAGTTCGGCGTACATGCGAGCATAGGCGTGAGCCTTGGCCATGGCGTCGCCGTCGTCGTTGAGCAGCACCACGGCGTAGGTGAGGAACAGGGCGCGATCCAGATCGGCGGCCTTGCAGACCACAGCCAGGGCGTCCAGTTCGCGGCGCTCGACGATCTGGCGCGCGGTGTGGAAGTCGATGTCGGCCAACTGCGCGAGCGCGATCAGGAAGCACGTTCGTCCCTCGGAACGGAGGAAGCGGGCGAGCATCTGGGGCGTAAGCTGGCCTGCGGCGCGCAGCTCCTCGACGTAGGCGAGGCACTCTGAATAGTCGGCCGGCAAGGTTCCGTCATCGCTGCCCACCCGGGCGCGCCCGGCGGCGAGAGCCGTCTCGAGCAGGGCGGGATCCATGCGGGCGTTCTGCTCGAGGATGCGGCTCCGCAGCCGGGCCTCGACCACGAAATACATGTCGTTGAGCAGGTCTGGCGGCAGGCTGGCGCGGGACACGGTCGCTTCGTGCAGCGCCGGGTTCGACCGGGCGCGCTCCACCGCCGTCTCCGAGGCCTTGCGCGAAAGGCGGGCGCCGTCGTTGCGAAGCAGGGCGCCCAGCGTCTCGTCGTCGCCACGCTCGACGATCACGTCGGAAACGGCTTCGGAAACCGAGGCGCGGGCGGAGACGGCGCGGAGGTGATCCTGACCGTGGCGACGCACCACGCCGAGCAGGTCCTCGTCGGTGAGGACGGGCGAGCTCGAGAGCACGGGGGCGGCCACCGACGCCTCGTCATTGGCCAGACGCCGGATCAGCGTATGCGGCGCGTCGGGCGCGCTGGCGAATCGCGCGGCCAGTTCGACCCGGACGGCTTCCTCCATGTCATCGGCCAGCCGGGCGAGAACAGCGCCATACAGGCCGTCCTCGGTTGCGGTGCGGCTGGCCGTGCCGAAGAAGTGGTCGGTGAGTTCGCGCAGCAGGGCGCGGCGCTTCTCGCTCGAGCTCTCCTCCGCCAGGGCGATCAGGTCGGGCAGGCGGGACACGGCGGCGTCCGTCACCGGTAGTCTCCCTCGGGGGCGGCGGGCTGCGCGCGGACCCGTCCCTGGGCGTCGCGGATGAGCGAGGGGCCCGGCTCCGGAGCCGCGAGGTCCGGCGTCGTCGGCGACTCGGTCATGGTGATCGCGAGGGCGTCGATGTAGCTCGGTTGCGGCAGGGTGACGGCGTCGGGCTCGCGGCCGTTCTGGCGATGCACCGAGTAGTAGCGCGCGCCCTGAGCCTGCGGGCGGTCAGCCGGGTTGGCGGCGACGGCGGCGACAGGGCGCGGAGTCGGCGGCCGGGTGGGGACCGGCTGGTCGGCCGGCTGGACCGGCGCCGCCGAGCCCCGGGTCGACATGCGGAAGATGGGCGCATCCCGGCGCGGAGCCATCGGGTCGTCGATGGCCGACGAGACCGCCGGTTGTGGCTCCGGCAAGGCGACGGACGCGGGAGCCGGCTGGCCGCCCCGGTCGGGAAGGTAATCGGGCACAGGGGGCTGCGCGGCAGGCGGCGGGGCCGGCGACGCGACCGGCGCTGCGGCGGGGGGGGCGCGGATCACGTCTGTCGGCCGAAGCCAGGCGCTCGCCGGCGTCAGGGTCCGGGCGACCGGCGCCGGGGCGGCGGACGCAGCCGGCCGCAGGGGCTCCGCGGCGCCGCCGTGAGGAATGACGCGGTTAGGCCGCCTGAGCCCGGATCGAGATCCTGCGGAGGGCGGAGCGTCCGTCGGGGCCGCGGTGGCGGCCTGACCAGGCCAGGAAAGATAACGGAGGCCCCGGGCCGAGCCCGCCGCCTCCTGCGCCGTCGCTCCGCCGGCGAACCCGAGCACGCAGGCGATGCCGGCAGTCGCGAGGCCGGAAGTCAGGCGGGAAACGCGGCGCAAGGGGGGCTCCGGACACTGGGTTCTGGAGGTGGGACGGTAGCGCTCCCGGCCTTAACCTGCGGCTAACGCGCCGGATCAGGAGAGCCGCGCCCGGCAGCGCCGCTCGATCCAGCCGATAACGGCGTTGAGGGCGAGGCCCATGGCCATCAGGCAGGCGAGGGCCGCCAGCATGTCGGCCGTGCGCAGGCGGTTGCCGGCTTCCAGCAGCCGCCAGGCCAGGCCCTGGGTGGCCCCCGATCCGGAGACGAACTCGGCGACTACGGCGCCGATCACCGCCAGACCTGCCGCGACCCGCAGGCCCTCAAGCGCGAAAGGGAGCGCCGCCGGGACGCGCAGCCGCGTCAGCCGTTGCAGGGGGGAGGCGCCATAAAGATCGAACAACCGCTCAAGATCGGGGTCGGCCGATTTCAGGCCGGTCAGAACGCCGGAGAAGATCGGGAAGAAGGCCACGGCGGCGGCGAGGCCGACGACGGCGCGGTCGGGGTGATCGAGACCGCTCCAGATCACGACCAGCGGCGCGATGGCCACGACCGGCGTGACCTGAAGCGCCACCGCCAGCGGGCGAACGGCCCGCTCGGCGGGCGTGCTCATCGAAACCGCGAGGGCGAGTCCGCCGCCGGTCAGGGTCGCGACGATGAGCGCCTGCAGGGCCATGCGGAAGGTCTGGAGCGCGGAGCCCGCCAGAAGCGGCGCCCGGTCCACCAGGGACATGACGACGGCGCTGGGCGGCGGGAGGAAGTAGGCGGGGACCTGAAGGGCCCTGCAGGCGATCTCCCAGACGGCGAGGAGCAGCAGGCTCATCAACAGGGGCGGGAGGGCCCGGCTCATGCCGCCGTCCCGGGCGCCGCCATGGCCTCGGCCAGAGCCTCCGCGAGCCGTTCGACGGCGCGGCGAAACGCCGGCTCTGCGCGCCAGCCGGGCGGGCGCGGCAGCGGACCGGGATGATCGTGCACGGACGCCGCCTTGCCGGCCGCCGCCTCGAGGACGACCGAGCGGCCGGCCAGATAGACGGCCTCCTCCACATCGTGGGTGACGAAGACGATGGCGGGCCGCGCCGGGCGGGCGGCCCAGAGGCGGTGCAGATCCTCGATCAGCCGTCGGCGAGTGACGCTGTCGAGGGCGGCGAACGGCTCATCCAGCAGCAGAAGGTCCGGCTCCGTCACGAGCGCGCGGGCGAGCGATACCCGCATGGCCATGCCGCCGGACAACTGGCGCGGCCGGGCGCCGGGACGGTCGCCGAGCCCCACCGCGGCGAGGGCGGCGTTCGCCCGCCGGCGAGCCTCCTCGCGGGGAATGCCCGTGAGCTCGAGCGGAAGGGCGACATTGGCGAGGGCGTCCGCCCACGGCATCAGGGTCGGCGCCTGGAAGACAAAGGCTGTGCGGCGGGGACGCGAACCGGTGGCGGCGCCATCGGTCGGGCGCTCAAGTCCGGCGAGCAGGCGAAGGGTCGTGGACTTGCCGGCGCCTGAGGGACCGACGACGGCGAGGATCTCGCCGGGCGCGACGACGAGATCGATGGGACCGAGCGGCGGGCGGCCCGGGTACCGCACCACGGCGCTGCGCAGCGCCGCTGCGGGCTCAGCCACGGCCGCGGCCGGGGAGGTACTGGGTGGTGAAGGCCTGCCGCCAGTCGAGGTTCGGCGGGTAGACTCCGGCCTCGGAGGTGACGGTGAAGAAGGCCTCCCAGCGTTCGTCAGTCATCGCGCCAAGGCCGTAGAGCGCCGCGTCGCCTCCGTCCACTATGCCGTTGGCCTTGAGCTTTTCACGCGCCTGATCGAGCACGTCCTGGGCCATGTCGGGGTTGGCCTGCCGGATCAGGGCGTCTGCGGCCTTGCCGTCGCCCTGGATATAGTCGCGCCACCCCTCGGCGGAAGCCGCGATGAAGCTGCGCAGGGCGGCGGCGTTGTCCCGCGCGAAGGCGTTGGGCGCCAGCACCATGGTGGCGTAGCTCGGGTAACCTTCATCGGCAAGGAGGAACACCCTGGGCTCGAAGCCGGCGACCTTCTGGATCGTGTAGGGCTCGGAGGTGAGGTAGCCCTGCTGCACCGCACGAGGGTCCGCCAGGAAGGGCGCGGGATTGAAGGTGTACTTGCGCACCTGGTCGTCGGTGAAGCCGTACCGGGCCTTGAGCCAGACCCAGAAGGCGTTGATCGAGGCGTCCGCGAGCAGGAACGGCCGGCCCTCCAGGTCTGCGATCGACTGTAGCGCCGGGTCGGGGTGGGCGATCAGGACCTGGGGGTCCTTCTGGAAGAAGGCGGCGACCGCCTTCACCGGAGCGCCCTCGGCCACGAGGTTCATGGTGATGAAGCTGTTCGAGCCCATGCCCAGTTCGACGGCGTTGGAGGCCAGCAGCTGGGGCACGTTCACCCCGGGACCGCCCTGGATGATCTGGACGTTGAGGCCGCGCCGCTCGTAGGCGCCGGAGGCGAGGGCCTGGTAGAAGCCGCCGTGCTCGGCCTGGGCGCGCCAGTCTGTGGCGAAGCGGAGCCGGATGCGGCCGTCGGCGTCGGGCTCGACCTGGGACTGGTTGCAGGCGGCCAGCCCCGCCGCCGCCGCCACGGCTCCGACCCCGGCCAGGACGGCGCGGCGGTCCGGCTTGGAGAGGCGATTCCCGCGACGATCCATGGCCTTGGTTTACGGCTGCGGTCGAGGGAAGGGAAGGGCGGCGGCGCCGGCCCGGCGCAATCGCACGGGCGCCGGAATTGAGCGAGGGGACGAAGAGCACCGGCAAGCCGGATTTCCTCGTCCCCTCGCCAAGTCCGGGTTGGACTTGGCCATTGAGGTTCGGACCCTGGCCTCGGCGTCAGCAGGGCGAACCCCGATGACGGTCGGCTGTATCCTGTCGCGCTCCTGGTCTCCGGCGTTCCGCAAGGTCGAAGCCCTGCGCCGTCCTTCGATCCCGATCCGGTTCCCTCAAGGTCGTCTCCGGCCGAAACCTTCGACAGCCCGTCGGGCCTTGATCCTGCCCCCCGCTCGTTAAGGTCCGAAAACCCCCCGTAGCATCGGGTCAGAGAGCCGGGCCGGTTCGCCTTGAGCCCCGGGTCTCCCCGGTTTTCCGCGCCGCCGTGTCCCTCGGCCCGTTGACGTTCCGACGAAACGCGCTATGAGGCAAGCGCCCGAATCCCGGCGGCTGTGCGGAATCGCCCCGGCTTCGGTGCATAACCCTGTGCATATCTGTGGATCAGGCGGATTCGCGTTTGCGGGTCAGCGGCTTGCGTTATCCACAGAAAGCCGGATCGCGCACGGTCAACCCGCCAGAGCGGCCTTCTTCTCCTCCAGCTCCAGCCACTCCTCCTCGGCCGCAGCCAGGTCCGCGCGGGCCTTCTCCGCAGCCTTCATGGCGCGGTCGAAGGCGGCGGGATCGCGCCCGTAAAGCTCTGGATCGGCGAGCACGGCGTCATGCCGCGCGATCTGCTCCGGGAGGGCGGCGAGGAGGCGTTCCAGCTCCTCGAGGCGGCGCGCGTCCTTGTAGGACAGCTTGGCGGCAGGCTTTCTCGACGGCGCCGCCGCAGGGGACGCGCCCGCTGCGCCCTGCCTCGCCTTCGGCTTGTGCTGGACGGCTTCCGCCGTCGGAGCAGGAGCGAGGAAGCCCGGGTTCTGGCCCACGAAGTCGGTCCAGCCGCCCGGGGTTTCGACAATGTCGCCGCGGCCGTTCAGTGCGATGGTGGAGGTGGCGAGGCGGTCGACGAAGTCCCGGTCGTGGCTGACCAGGATCAGGGTGCCGTCGTAGCCCTCGAGCAGTTCCTCGAGCTTGTCGAGGGTGTCCATGTCGAGGTCGTTGGTCGGCTCGTCGAGCACCAGCATGTTGGCCGGCCTGGCGAGGGCGCGGGCCAGCAGCAGGCGGTTGCGCTCGCCGCCCGAGAGGGTGGAGATCGGCTGGCGCAGCTGGGCCTCCTGGAACAGGAAGTCCTTGGCGTAGGCGGCCACGTGCATCGACCGGCCGCGCACCATGATGGAGTCGCCCCCGCCGGGGGTGAGGGCGTCCCAGAGGGTCATGTCCGACTTCAGTCCGGCGCGGGACTGGTCGAGGTAGACGGGCTCGAGGTTGGCTCCGAGACGGACCGAGCCGGCGTCCGGCGCCAGTTCCCCGAGCAGGATCTTCACCAGGGTGGTCTTGCCGGCGCCGTTGGGACCCACGATGGCGAGGCGGTCGCCGCGCATCACGCGGGTGGTGAACGGTTTCAGGACGGTGCGATCGCCGAAGCTCTTGCTCACGCCCTTCAGCTCGGCGACGAGCTTGCCAGTGGTCGCACCGGAGTCGACGGCGAGGGTGAGCTCGCGGGACTGGTCGCGGACGCGCTCGGCGCGTTCGGCGCGCATCGCCTGCAGGCGGGCGGCGCGACCCTCGTTGCGGCTGCGGCGGGCGGTGATGGAGCTGTAGAAGGTCTCGGTCTCGCGCTCGATGGCCTTGCTGAGGCGGCGCAGGGACTCGGCCTCCTCCTCCAGGACCTTTCCCGCCCATTCGTCGAAAGCCGCGAAGCCCTTGTTGAGGGTGCGGACGCGCCGACCCTCGAGCCAGTGCACCGACTGGGTCACGCGGTTGAGGAAGGCGCGGTCGTGGCTGACCACCAGCACGGCGAAGCGGGCGGACAGCAGCTCCTCCTCGAGCCGCTCGATGGCGAGGATGTCGAGGTGGTTGGTCGGCTCGTCGAGGAGGAGCAGGTCGGGCTCCTCGGCGAAGGCCTTCGCCAGCGCCGCCCGGCGGATCTCGCCGCCGGAGAGGTTCACGGCCGGTTTGGCCGGGTCGAGGCCGAAGGTGGTCAACCACGCCTCGGCGGTCCAGCGCTCGGCCTCGCCGGAGGCGGCGTAGTCGAGCAGGGTCTCGCCGGTGATGACCGGCTCCTGCGGCACCCAGGCGAAGCGGGTCCCGCTCTGCACCGAGCGCTCGCCGGCGTCGGCCTCGATCAGACCCATGACCAGCTTCATCAAGGTCGACTTGCCGGCCCCGTTGCGACCGACGAGGGCCGCACGGGTGCGGGGCTCTATGGCCATGTCCACCCCCTCGAACAGGGGGCGCGGACCGTCCTGCAGGCGGATGTCCTTGAGGGCGACGAGAGGCGGGCGCGCGGCCATGGTGCTTTCGGGCGGGAGGAGGCGTATGGGGAGCGCGTGGATGTAGAGCGTACCGACCCGGCCTCCAAGCCTTTCTGGGAAACCCGGCGGCTGGACCAGATGACCCGCGAGCAGTGGGAGAGCCTGTGCGACGGGTGCGGCCTGTGCTGCCTGGTGCGCTTCGAGGACGAGGACACCGGCGAGGTGATCCCGACCCGGGTGCACTGCAAGCTTTTCGATCCGGTGCGCTGCACCTGCTCCGACTATGCGAACCGGCGGGAGCACGTGCCGGACTGCATCAAGCTGACGCCGTGGAACATCGAGGCGCTGGAGTGGATGCCGAAGTCCTGCGCCTACCGCCGCATTCACGAGGGGCGGCCGCTGGCGAGCTGGCACCCCCTGGTCTCAGGCAGTCGCGAGACCGTGCACACGGCCGGCGTCTCGGTACGGGGTCAGACGGTGTCGGAGACGGCGCTGAAGGAGCCGGAGGACGCGCTGGATTTCGAGGCGCCGGAGTGGAAGGCGGAACGGGGCGCCGGGGGCGAATCGTAAGCCCGGTTCGCGACAACACCTGTCGGAAAAGCAGGGGGTTGTGAAAAACAATCCGGAAACGTCCGCCGTCGGACGCTGGCGCCGCATACTCCAGCCATGACCCGAAGAAGGGTTCCGCAGCGAAATCTGCGGGCGGCCGCCGGGTAACCACGGAGATCATAGATGCTGGACTGGCGACGGCCCTTCGGCCGGCGGCGCATCGTCGCGCCCGAGATCAAGGACAGCCGCGCCGGGCCGCTGATCGCCTTCTCGGCCGGCGGCCGACCGCGCTGGACGCCAAGGGACTACGCCAGTCTCGCCACAGAGGGGTTCGTCAGGAATGCGGTGGTCTACCGCTGCGTCCGAATGATCGCCGAGGCGGCCGCGGCCACCCCGCTTGCGGTCTTCGACGACGGCGTCCGCACGGATCGCCATCCGCTGGCGCGCCTGCTGGCGCGGCCAAATCCGGAGCAGTCGGGAGTTGAGTTTCTGGAGGGCGTCTACGGAGCCCTGCAGACCGCCGGCAACGCCTATGTAGAAGCGGTCGGCGAGGCGGAGCCGGAGGAGCTGTGGTCCCTCAGGCCCGACCGGATGAAGATCATCCCCGGACGGGGAGGGTGGCCGGACGGGTACGAATACGCCGTGGACAGCCGGTCGGTCCGGCTGATGCGCGGGGCCGACGGCTGGCTGCCGGTGCTGCACCTCAAGCTGTTCCATCCGACGGACGACCACTACGGATTCTCACCGCTGGAGGCGGCCGCCTTCGCCATCGACGTGCACAATGCTTCGGGCGCCTGGAACAAGGCGCTGCTGGACAATGCGGCCCGGCCGAGCGGAGCCCTGGTCTACGGCGGCCGCGACGGCGAGGGGCTGACCGAGGCGCAGTTCGACGCCCTGCGCGCCCAGATCGACGATCTGCACGCCGGGGCGAGAAACGCGGGACGGCCGCTGATCCTCGAGGGCGGGCTGGACTGGAAGCCGATGAGCTGGACGCCGGCGGACATGGACTTCGTAGCCGGCAAACATGCCGCCGCCCGCGAGATCGCCCTCGCCTTCGGCGTGCCGCCGCAGTTGCTGGGCATTCCCGGCGACGCCACCTACGCCAACTACCGCGAGGCCAACGTCGCCTTCTGGCGGAGCACGGTCGCGCCGCTGGTGCGGAAGGCGGCGGCAGCGCTGACGGGATGGCTGGGCGGGCGCTTCGGCACGGCGCGGGTCGAGGCGGATCTCGACGCCGTGCCGGCCCTGCAGCCGGAGCGTGAGGCGCTGTGGGCGCGCTTGAACGCCGCCGGCTTCCTGACAGACGAGGAGCGCCGCCGTATGGCCGGCGTCGGGGACTGAGATGGAGCGGCTGAAGATTCCGGCCGCCCTCCTGGCCGTGCTGGCTGCGCAGACCCTGGGCGGGCTGGTGTGGGCCGGCGGGGCGGCGGCGCGCATCGCCGCGTTGGAGGACAGGGTCGGCGAGCAGCGCCTGGTGGCGGAGAGGCTGGCCCGACTGGAGGCGCAGGGCGAGGCGGTGCGGGCCAGCGTGGCGCGGATCGAACGCCGGCTGGAGGCGCCGTCGTGACCGGAACCGCCGCGGGTCTGCCCATCGCCGGCTATGCGTCCCTGTGGGGCGTGGCGGATCTGAACCGGGACGTCCTGGCGCGCGGCGCGTTCGCCAGCAGTCTCTCGCGGTCCGGGTCCGCGGGGGTCCGGATGCTGCATCACCACGAGGGACGAGCCGTCGTGGGCGTGTGGGATGAGCTGGTGGAGGACGAGCAGGGGCTGTTCGTGCGCGGCCGCATCATGGACTGGTCGGCGGAGGCGCGGTTCGCCGGCGCACTGGCCCGCGCGGGGGCGATGGACGGCCTGTCGATCGGCTTCCGGGCGGTGCGGGCGCGGCGCGCCGGGCGGCTGAGGGTGCTGGTCGAGGTGGACCTGTGGGAGGTGTCGCTGGTGACCTTCCCGATGTTGCCCGGAGCCAGGTTCAGGCCTGCCGTTCCCGCGCCGCCTGCTGAAGCGACGCCAGCGTTCGCCTGAGAAGGTCAAGGCCGCGGTCGGTCTGGAGGAAACGGCCGGCGACGACGGCGGCGATAAATGCAGCGGGGATCGGGAGGTCGAACACGAGAACGAGAACAGATCCGAGCGCGAAGAGGCCTGCCCAGAGCCCCACGCGAAGGGTGGTCCGATCCTCGTCGCTCAGATCCGCCGCGGCGTGGGGAGACGGCGCGGGCTCCGGAGCGGGCGCCGGGCGCGGCGGAGCCTCGAGATCGGCCGGCGGTCGGATGAGGACCGGCGCCGGAGGCGGCGGTGGCGAGGGCGGTCGCGGCGTCTGTACAGCGGGCGATCGGCCTGCGTCTGGAACGGCTTCCGCGGGCACAGACCGGCCCGCGGAGTCGACGGTGAAGACCTGGTCGAAGGGAACGGCGGCGAAGTCGATCGAGCGGGTGTCCTGACCGTAACTGTCGCCGAGCAGGCCAAGCATGCGGCCGTTGCGCAGGCGCACGCGGAAGGCGACGGGGTCGGCGAGGCCGGCGATGAGAACGTGAGCCGTTCCGAACTCGCCTGTCGGTCCGGAAGCGGGGCGCTCCGGCGGGACAAGGACTTCGGTGAAGAAGCCGAAGCCGGAATTGCGACGGACGGTCGGTCGGCTGGCGGCGAACTGGGCCGCCAGGTCCGGCGCCGCGTTCCGGAGTTCGCGGGCGAGGACGTCCATCACCCTGCGCTCAAGGCGAGTGTAGCCGCCCGGGCCGCGGGCCTGTCGGACGAGATGAGTTTCCCGGGGCGTGAGCGTCACGACCGGACCCTAACCGCGATGCGCGGTTCCTGAGAAGCGGAGACATCATGAAAGAGACCAAACAGGCCCCGGCCACGCCGGAGGCGCGCGCGGCGCTGCACGAGATGATGGCGGCGTTCGAGGCGTTCAAAGGCGCCAACGACGCCCGGCTGGAGGAGATCGAGCGGAAGGCGTCGGCGGATGCGCTGCTGGAGGAGAAGGTAGCGCGGATCGACCAGGCTGTAGCGGCCGCCCAGGCGCGATTGGACCGCGTGGCCAGCGAGGCGCGCCGGCCGGGACTCGCCGTCGGCGTCGCCGCCGAAAGGGGCGGCGCTCCTCACCATGCGGGGGAGGAGACCAAGGCGGCCTTCGACGGCTATCTGCGCGCCGGGATCGGGCTGGAGGTCAAGGCGGGTCTGTCGACGGCGCCGAACTCCGGCGGTTACGTGGTGCCGGAGCAGACCGAGCGGGCGATCGAGCGGCGATTGATGGCCGGCTCGCCGATGCGCGAGATCTCGACCGTCCGGACCGTCGCGGCGGGGGTGTTCCGGAAGCCGGTGTCGATCGCCGGCATCGGCTCGGGCTGGGTCGCCGAGACGGCGGCGCGACCCGAGACCGACCCGGCCACCCTGGCGCTGCTGGAGTTCCCGGCGGCCGATCTCTACGCCTGCCCCGCGGCGACCCAGACCCTGCTGGACGACGCCCTCGTCGACCTGGACGAATGGCTGGCCGGCGAGGTGGAGGACGCCTTCGCGGCGCAGGAGACGGAGGCCTTCGTCAATGGCGACGGGCTGAACAAGCCCAAGGGCTTCCTCGATTACGACATCGTCGCCGACGGCGCGCAGGACTGGGGCGAGATCGGGTATGTCGCCTCGGGCTCGGCGGCGGGTTTCCCGACGCAGGGGCCGACCGACCGGCTGATCGACCTGGTCTACGCGCCAAAGGCCCAGTATCGGCCGAACGCCCGCTTCGTCATGAACCGCCGCACCGTCTCGACCGTGCGCAAGTTCAAGGACGCAGACGGCAACTACATCTGGCAGCCGGCGCAGCGGGCGGGGGAGACCGCCAGCCTGCTTGGCTATCCGGTCACCGAAATCGAGACCATGCCCGACGTCGCCGCCGATGCGGCGGCGATCGCCTTCGGCGATTTCCGGCGCGGCTATCTGATCGTCGATCGGGCGGGCGTGCGGGTGCGGAGGGACCCCTACTCCGCCAAACCCGACGTGCTGTTAT
>JANJTI010000228.1 GCA_024711185.1 Brevundimonas sp.
TTCCATCTGCCGGAGCGGATCAGGCCGCGCCCGGCTTCATGTCGATGATCTGAGGGCGGTCGTCGCCGTGCGGGGGCGCGACGGCGGTCGCCGGGGCCGACGGCTGGGCCGTGGCCGGACGGGCCGCCGGCGGGGCCTCGCGGCGGCCTTGCAGAACCCGGCCCTGGAAATAGGCGCCGATGTCGATCGACAGCTGCTCGGCAGTGATGTCGCCATCGACGTAGGCGGTGGCGATCAGCTTGACCTGCTTGCCCGAGACGGCGCCGACGATGCGGCCGCGCACCTCGACGTAGTCAGCGGAGACGTTGCCTTCGACCGCGCCGGTCTCGCCGACGATCAGCCGGCCGACGCGGACGTCGCCCTTTATCGCGCCGTCGATCTGCAGGTCGCCGCCGCCGGAGACGTTGCCGTCGAACTGGAGATCGGACGACAGGGTCGACAGACCGCGCGTGCTGGTCGGCGCGGGGGAGGGGGCGCGGGCTACGGTCGCGGCGCCGGGGACCGGCAGATCCGGGAGGGGCGGAATGGCCGAACCGGAGGCGGCGCGTGGCTGCTGGGGTTGCGGGGCGGGGGATTTAGTCTTGTTGAACAAGTTGGTCTCCGGCTCTCATGAAGCGGGCGGGGTTCTGCGGGCGGCCGTCCATCCACACCTCGTAGTGCAGGTGGACGCCGGTGGAGCGTCCTGTCGTTCCCATGCCGCCGACCCGCTGCCCGAGGGCGACCCGCTGACCGGGGCGGACGATCATGGAGTTCAGATGGGCGAAGCGGGTCTTGAAGCCTCGCCCATGATCTATCTCGACCACGTTTCCATAGCCTGAACGGGGGCCGACGTAAGACACCACGCCCGGGGCGGTGGCGTAGATCGCCGTGTTGAGCGGTCCGGCGAAGTCCTGGCCCTGGTGCACGGCCGGGCGGCCGTTGAAGGGGTCGAAACGGACGCCGAAGCCCGACGTTGTCCGCGTCAGCGTGGGGCGCCGGAAGGGCAGGCCCTCGGCGGCGTCGGCCAGGCGGCGCATGTCGGTCAGGTGGTCGGCGGCGTTGCGGATGCGAACCGCGAAGGCCTCGTCGACATCCAGCACCACGCCGAGCGCATGCGGATCCCGGGCCTCGATGAGCGGGCCGCCCAGGGCGGTGTCCCGGGGCGCGTAGGCGGCGGGATTCAGGCCGGCGAGGCGGAAGGCGAGGCGCAGTCGCTCGGCGCGGGTGCGGGCGACGTCCTCGGCGCGGGCGATCAGCCGCTCCTGGTCCATACGGACCGCGACGAGGCGCTGCACCGGCGTGCTGCGGGCCGGGTCCGGCGCCGGGGACGGGGCCAGCAGGGTCTCGGCCCCGTCGACGCCGCGGAACAGGCTCATCACCTGGGTGAGGGCGGCGTGCCGGCGCTCGACCATCGACGCCATATCGTCGATCGAGCCGGTGGTGGCGCTCATCCGCACCACGGCGCTGTCCAGCCGGGCCTGCAGGTCGGCGTTCAGGCGCTCCGCCTCGGCCCGGGTTTGCGCCACGGCCCGGTCGGACTGGCTGTGCAGCACGAGGTCGAAGAGGAACCCGCCGGACGCGATCAGGAACCAGCCTGCAAGCAGCACGGCGGCGACGGCCGCCGTGGCCTGGCGCGCCGGCGTCAGCGCCCAGGCGCGGACCTCGTCGCCATCGCGCAGGTACACATACCGGACCGGAAACCACCGCCCGATCAGAGACGGTCCTCGGCTCCTCTCCGCCTCGGTCATAACGCAACGCCCCCACGTTCGGGCGGCTTTATGAGCCACAGCGGCGGCCGGGGACAAGTCTCTTCACGACCTGTTAACCATACTGGTGGGCATTCGCGGGACTTTCGGAGGTATTCGGCGCGAAACTTCGCCTGCCAGTTGCAGACGCGAATCTGGCCGAGGACTCGCGTCGCCTGAAGGAGATCAGATTCGCTTCGCGCTCAGAGCGACCGGAGCGCCTCCAGCACTTGCGGGGCGTGGCCCTTGACCGAGACCTTGCGCCAGGCCCGTCGGACAAGGCCGTCGCTGTCGATCAGGAAGGTGGCGCGCTCGACGCCCATGTAGACCCGTCCGTACAGCTTCTTCTCGCCCCAGACGCCCCACGCCCCGGTGACCTCGCCGGCCTCGTCCGAGGCGAGGACCACCTTGAGGTCGTACTTGTCGCGGAAGCGGTCGAGCTTCCTCACCGGATCGCGGGAGACGCCGATCACCGTCGCGCCCGCCGCCTCGAACTCGCCGATCAGGTCGGAGAAGTCCCGGCCCTCGGCGGTGCAGCCGGGGGTATCGGCCTTCGGGTAGAAGTACAGGACATAGGGCCGGCCGTGCAGGGCGGTCGACGAAATCCGGCCGCCGCCGGCCGTCTCCATCTCGAAGGCCGGCGCCTTCATGCCTTCGGTGACTTCGGTCATGGGAGGCTCCTCAGACAGGGCGGACGAGGACGATCTTCTTCTTGCCCGCGGCCAGCTTGAGCACCCCGTCGGGGCTCAGGTCCGTCTCCGCGATCAAATGAGCGCCGTCGGGTATGGCGGCGTCGTTCAGGCGCAGGCCGCCGCCCTGGGCGAGACGGCGCGCCTCACCGTTGGACGCCGTCAGGCCGGCCTTGGTGGCGACAGCGGCGAGCATGGCCCCGATCACTTCCTCGCGCGGCAGCTCGACGGTCGGGAGGTCGGCGGAGAGCCGGCCCTGTTCGAAGGCCGCCTCGGCGGCCCCGCGGGCGTGAGCGGCGGCGTCAGCGCCATGCAGCATGGTGGTGGCCGCATCGGCCAGCGCCTTCTTGGCGTCGTTGATGCCGGCCCCCTCCAGCGATTCCAGCCGGGCGATCTCGTCCAGCGGCAGGTCGGTGAACAGCCGGAGGAAGCGACCCACGTCGGCGTCGTCGACGTTGCGCCAGAACTGCCAGTAGTCGTAGGGCGACAGCTGGTCGGCGTTCAGCCAGACCGCGCCCTGGGCGGTCTTGCCCATCTTGCCGCCCGAGGCCGTAGTCAGCAGGGGGGTGGTCAGGCCGAAAGCGGCCTTGTGGTCGACGCGGCGGACCAGGTCGACGCCCGAGGTGATGTTGCCCCACTGGTCCGAGCCGCCCATCTGCAGGGTGCAGCCGAAGCGGCGGTTGAGCTCGAGGAAGTCCACCGACTGCATCAGCATGTAGTTGAACTCGAGGAAGGTCATCGGCTGCTCGCGCTCGAGCCGCAGCTTCACCGAGTCGAAGGCCAGCATCCGGTTGACGGTGAAATGCGTGCCGTACTCGCGCAGGAACTGGACGTAGCCGTAGGTCGACAGCCAGTCGTCGTTGTCGACCATGACCGCGTCGGTCGGGCCGTCGCCGAAGGTCAGGAATTTCTCGAACACGGTGCGGATCGAGGCGATGTTCGACCGGATGGTCTCGTCGGTCAGCTGGGGCCGCGAGGCGTCCTTGCCGGTCGGGTCTCCGACCTTGGTGGTGCCCCCGCCCATCAGAACGATCGGCTTGTGGCCGGCCTGCTGCAGGCGGCGCAGCATCATGATCTGGATCAGGCTGCCGACATGCAGCGAGGGGGCGGTGGCGTCGAAGCCGATGTAGCCGGTGACGATCCCGGCGCTCGCGGCCGCCGCATCGAGTTCGGCCGGGTGGGTGATCTGGTGGATGTAGCCGCGCGCCTGCAGGGTCTGGAGGAAGGACGACTTGAAGGCGGGGTCGGCGGTCATCGGCTCGGCATCAGGCTTGGCTGGGGAAGGAAGGGGCGTGTAGCACGCGGGCGCCGGGCGCCGTAAGCGGGCGCGGCCGATTGACCGGCGGCGGCCGTACGCTATCGAGATCGCATGCTGGCCCGGCTGATACCTCATCCCGAGACGCCTTCGCCGTTCGTCGACGGGATCGACGTCCAGCTGGAGCGCGACGGGTTCTCGCTGTGGCTCCGGTACACCGTGCTGGGCGACCCGCGCGCGATCGTCTGGCCGAGGGTAACGGCGCCCGCGCGGGCGGACGACCTCTGGCGTCACACCTGCTTCGAGGCCTTCGTGGCCGGCGACGATGGCTACGTCGAATACAACCTGTCTCCGTCGGGGCGATGGGCGACCTATCGTTTCGACGACTACAGGCAGGGCATGCGCGAAGCCGCCGAGGCCGTCGAGAACAATGGGCTGAACGACGCAATTGGCGTCGTCGACTTGCAGGCCCGCATTGTCCTCCCGCAGGACGGCGCCCGCATCGGCCTGTCGGCGGTGATTGAGGAGCGGGACGGCGGCTTCTCCTACTGGGCGCTGGCCCATCCGTCGGCTAAGCCGGACTTCCATCATCCCGACTCCTTCGTTCTGGAGCTGCCATGAAGTTCGGCATCGACCGTCTGCTGACCGAGCCCGGGCTGTCGCAGGCGCTGCGCGGCCGTCGGGTGGCGCTGCTGGGCCATCCGGCCTCGGTGACGGCGGATCTGACGCACTCGCTGGACGCGCTGGCGGCGCACCCCGACATCCGGCTGACCGCGGCCTTCGGGCCGCAGCACGGCATGCGCGGCGACCTGCAGGACAATATGATGGAGAGCCCGGACGAGACCGACCCCCGGCTCGGCATTCCGGTGTTCAGT
>JANJTI010000283.1 GCA_024711185.1 Brevundimonas sp.
ACCGCCACGCGCTTGCCGCGGATGATCGACAGGTCGCAGTCGCGGTCATGGAAGACGGGGAGCGGGGTCATCGGGCGATCCTGATCGAAAGCCTCACGGGCGCAAGCGGCCGAACAGGCGGCGAACGGCGCCGATCGGGCCTCGGCGCGCCGGACGGACCGGGCGGCGCACGGTTCCCTCGATCCGCAGGGTGGCATCGCCAAGCGCGATGTCGTCGACGCTCATGCCGACCCAGCGGAGGCGATCGTCGGAACCTCGCAGGTACATCCAGAGGATCTCCCACGAGAAGAAGGTCATGACCCTCATTCGCTCATCGTGAGGCAGGGCGAACAGATCGGCGATGCTGACCGGCCGGGCCGAATCGACCGTCGGGTCGTAGCCGTGCCGGGCGTCGTCGTCGCGGAGGTCGGCCATTACGTAGTCGAACAGCGGGGCGAAGCGCTCGCGGAAGGCGGCCGCGTCGGCGACAAGGACAAACGGATAGACCGGCAGCGGCGGTTCGGCCTGCTTGCCGAAACCGATGGGTTCGAACGCGATCGTGCCCGGATCGGCCCGGCGGCCGTCGACCAGGACGTCGGCCTGCAGAAGCACATCGCTCCGCACGTAGAAATCGGGCTGCCGTTCCACCATCTTGCGACCATGAGCGCAGAGATCATCCCCGCCGAGGTCGTCACCTTCTGGAAAGAGGCCGGGCCGGGCAAGTGGTTCGCCAAGGACGAGGCCTTCGACGCCCGCTTCCGGGAGCGGTTCGAAGACGCCCATCTCGCGGCGGCGCGGCGGGAGCTGGACGACTGGGCGGAGACGCCGGAGGGGACGCTGGCGCTGCTGATCCTGCTGGACCAGTTTCCGAGGAACGTGTGGCGTGGCACCGGTCACGCCTTCGCCACCGATCCGCTGGCCCGGATATTCGCCGTCCGCGCCCTCGACGCCGGCTTCGACCGGCTGGTGGAGAACGACCTGCGCCGCTTCTTCTACCTGCCGCTGCAGCACGCCGAGGACATGGCCCTGCAGGACCGCCAGCTGACCCTGTTCCAGACCATGGAACGGGCCGCCGACGACCGCTGGGCCGAGCACCACCATGCGGTGATCCAGCGCTTCGGCCGGTTCCCGCACCGCAACCGGGCTCTGGCTCGCGAGACCACCGCCGAGGAGGCCGCCTTCCTCGAGCAGGACGGTTTCCGGGGCTGAACCATGCAGCGCTGCCGCGAGTGCGCGGTCATCCTCCAGGAGGGGCGGAACTGGCACGCCTCCTATGCGGCGCGGAATTACCGCCACTGCATGGAGTGCGCGCGCGCCTATTCGCGCCAGCGCTACGGCAAGCTGAAGCCGACGGTGAAGCGGCGTGTGCCCGTGGCGGGCGTGACGGCGCGCACGCCGATGACGGCGCGCGACCGGGCGGTCCGCAACCGGGCGGAGCTGGCGCGGCAGCGGCGGGACCGGGAATGACATGTCGCGTCTCGTCCCCCGCTCCGCCGGGAAGGGGGACCATGCGCAGCCGCAGGCCGAGCATGGTGGAGGGGTGAGGCCGCCACGCAAATCCAGCCGGCGACCGCGCGAGGCCCTTTCACCCCTCCACCGCTTCGCGGTCCCCCCCAGCCGACTGGGGAGGAGACGGGAAAGTCGGCGCCTTTCTGTTGGCAACCGGATCGGGACGGCTGCCGGAGCGGGCGAATCGACGGCACTCTCTCCCCCATGAACGCCGCCGTCGCCCTCGCCGATCTTGAGCACCGCACCGGAGTTGTCGCGGCCGACCATCCGGAGTGGCAGTACCTCAACCTGCTGCGCGACATCCTCGACAACGGGGCGCGACGGGACGACCGTACCGGCACCGGCACCCTCGGCGTGTTCGGGCGGCAGATGCGCTTCGACCTGTCGAAGGGCTTCCCGCTGCTCACCACCAAGAAGCTGCACACGCGCTCGATCATCGTCGAGCTGCTGTGGTTCCTGCGCGGCGAGACCAACATCGGCTGGCTGAAGGAGAACGGCGTCAGCATCTGGGACGAATGGGCCGACGCCGAGGGCGAGCTGGGGCCGGTCTACGGCAAGCAGTGGCGGTCGTGGTCCGCGCCGGACGGGCGGGTGATCGACCAGATCGAGAAGCTGGTCGAGGGGCTGAAGACCAATCCCAACAGCCGCCGCCACATTGTCACCGCCTGGAATCCCGCCGACGTCGACGACATGGCCCTGCCGCCCTGCCACTGCCTGTTCCAGTTCTTCGTCGCCGACGGCAAGCTGAGCTGCCAGCTGTACCAGCGCTCGGCCGACGTCTTCCTCGGCGTGCCGTTCAACATCGCCTCCTACGCCCTGCTGACCATGATGATCGCCCAGGTGACCGGGCTGGAGCCGGGCGAGTTCGTGCACACCTTCGGGGACGCCCACCTGTATCACAACCACGTCGAGCAGGCGGAGACCCAGCTGGCGCGGGAGCCGCTGGCCCTGCCGACCATGACGATCGCGCCGAAGAGCGACCTGTTCGCCTATCGGCTGGAGGATTTCGCGCTCGACGGCTACCAGCCCTGGCCGCACATCAAGGCCCCGGTGGCGGTGTGATCTTCTGTCTCCTCCCCGTCGCAGGGCGATGGGGAGGGGGACCATCCGGAGC
>JANJTI010000361.1 GCA_024711185.1 Brevundimonas sp.
GCCCGACCATCTGGCCCGCGACTATCAGGTCAACGCCATCGGTCCCGCCCTGGTCGCCAAACACTTCCTGCCCGTGATGCCGCGCGACCGCCGATCGATCTTCGCTGCCCTGTCGGCGCGGGTCGGCTCGATCGGCGACAACCGGCTCGGTGGATGGCACGCGTATCGCGCCTCCAAGGCCGCGCTGAACATGTTGTTGCGCAACATCGCCATCGAGACGGCGCGGACCCACCCCCAGGCGATCGTCGTGGGTCTGCACCCTGGCACGGTCGCCACCGGTCTTAGCGAACCCTTCCAGAAGGGTGTTCCGCCCGAGCGATTGTTCACACCGGACCTGTCCGCCGGGCATCTTCTGACGGTGCTTGACGGCCTGGAGCCCAGGGACTCCGGCGGCGTCTTCGCCTGGGACGGACAACGTATCGCGGAATGACGCGTTGACCGCAGGGCAAACCAACCCTAGTCACGCCGCCGTTTGTCCGCCGGGATTCGGTGTAAGGAGACGGCCATGACCGAATTGCTCAAAGGCGTGACCGGGGTTCTGGCGCTCGCGGACGGGACCGTCCTGCAGGGCCTGGGCTGCGGGGCCGTCGGTTCGGCGCTGGGCGAGGTGGTCTTCAACACCGCCATGACCGGCTATCAGGAGATCCTCACCGACCCCTCCTACATGAGCCAGATCCTGGCCTTCACCTTCCCCCATGTCGGCAACACCGGGGTCAACGTCGAGGATGTCGAGCAGATCGGCGGCGGCGCCGAGACCTCCGCGCGCGGCGCGATCTTCCGCGATCAGCCGACCGATCCCGCCAACTGGCGCAGCGACAGCGACTTCGACGGGTGGATGAAGCGGCGCGGCGTGGTCGGGCTGGCCGGGGTCGACACCCGGGCCCTGACCGCACGCATCCGGAATTCCGGCGCGCCGCACGCGGTGATCGCCCACGATCCCGAGGGCCGGTTCGATCTCGACGCCCTGGTGGCGCAGGCGAAGGCGTGGAGCGGCCTCGTCGGCCTCGACCTCGCCAAGGACGCCACCACCCTGCAGTCGTTCGACTGGGACGAAGGTCTGTGGGACTGGCCGGAAGGGTACCCCCGCGTCGACGCCGGCGACCGCTCGGTGGTCGTGGTCGACTACGGGGTGAAGCGCAACATCCTGCGGGCGCTGGCCTCGACCGGGGCGAAGATCACCGTGGTGCCGGCGACGACGACGGCTGAGGAAATCCTCGCCCGCAATCCGGACGGGGTCGTTCTCTCGAACGGGCCCGGCGATCCGGCAGCGACCGGCGAGTACGCGGTGCCGGAGATCCGCAAGCTGGTGGACAGCGGCAAGCCGGTGTTCGGCATCTGTCTGGGGCACCAGATGCTGGCGCTGGCCCTGGGGGCGAAGACCGTCAAGATGGAGCAGGGCCACCACGGAGCGAACCACCCGGTCAAGGACCTGACCACCGGCAAGGTCGAGATCGTGTCGATGAACCACGGCTTCACCGTCGATCGCAACAGCCTGCCGGACGCCGTGATCGAGACCCACGTCAGCCTGTTCGACGGCACCAACTGCGGCATCGCCCTGAAGGATCGGCCGGTGTTCAGCGTGCAGCACCACCCGGAAGCCTCGCCCGGACCGACCGACAGCCTCTACCTGTTCCAGCGCTTCGCCGACTCGATGAAGCGCTGACGGCGGTCAGGGCAGGGGAGCGAAGCTCTTCTGCTCGCGCAGGGCCGAGGCCTTGCGCACCGCCACGGGCGCGGCGTGAAGCCAGTAGTCCGCGTCGTCGAGGCGATTGCTGCGCCGGCGCTCGAGGCCGCGCAGGCGCCGCAGGGCGGCGTTCTCCAGCAGACGGGCGTGCAGGGCGCGCGGCGGAAGGTCAGGAATGGACGGGGAGCCGGGGACGGCGACGGCGTCGGGGCCCTGCGGCTCCACCGCCGGACGGGCGATGGCGAGGAACATGCGATACTCACTCCCGGGCGGGCCCGCGGACTTCGCCGCCTCGCCGCCGGTTCCCGCGCCGTTCTGACGCGGACGTATGGTTAATCCACAGCCCTTGTGGATAGTTCCATGAAAAAATGTCTTGAATCAGATGGTTATCGAGCGGGTTTGGCCTTCTTGGTTAATGAAAGGTAAATCGCCGCCTTTGGTGGGAACACAGGCTATAAGGCGGTCGTGCGCTTCGACGAACGCTTCCTTGAGGAACTGAAGGCCCGCCTTCGCCCGTCCGACATCATCGGACGGACGGTGAAGCTCAAGCGTCAGGGCCGCGAGTACGTCGGCCTGTCGCCCTTCACCAAGGAGAAGTCGCCGAGCTTCTTCGTCAATGACGACAAGGGCTTCTTCCACGACTTCAGCTCCGGCAAGCACGGCGACGTGATCAGCTTTCTGCAGGAGACCGAGCGGCTGAGCTTCGTCGAGGCGGTGCAGCGGCTGGCCGGCGAGGCGGGCATGGCCCTGCCGGCCGAGGATCCGCAGGCGGCCGAGCGCGAGCAGAAGCGGCAGGGCCTGTCAGACTGGATGGACCTGGCCCAGAAGTGGTTCGCCGCCAACCTGCGCCGCTCCCCCGGCCGGGCGGCG
>JANJTI010000370.1 GCA_024711185.1 Brevundimonas sp.
ACGAACAGGGCGAAGGGCTCCTCCCGCTCGAAGAGGCTCTCGTCGCCGTTGGCGGCCAGCGCGGCGGCGTACTGCTCGGCATATTCCTCGCGGGTCGGGCTGGGCGGGATCACGGGCGCGGTCATGACAGGGAGATAGCTCCTGCCGCCGCGCTTGGGGAGAGGCGTCACGGTTAACCCGGCCTTGACCATATCCGGCGCTGTAGTGACGGCATGCGCGCCCGCTCGCACCCGGAAGTCGCCTCGACGCGCGAGGCCCTCGCCCTGCTCGGCCTGACCGGCCCGACGGAGGGGGCGGCGCTGACGGCGGCCTTTCGCGCGGCGGTCAAGGCGGCGCGGCCCGACCAGGCCGGCGGCGACGAGGCGCGGTTCCGCAAGATCATCGCCGCCTGGCGACTGCTGCAGGCCGAAGGGCCCGGCCCCGCGCTGGAGCCCCCGCCGGTCAGGCCGGCCCCCCTCCCCGTGGTGGCGATCACCCCGCCGGAGGCCCTGCACGGCGGCCGGGTCCGGGTCGAGGTCGGCGGCCGCAGCCTGCGCGTGCGCGTGCCGGCGGGCATGCGCTCGGGCGAGCACCTGCGCCTGCGCCGGGCCGCCGCCGACGGCGCCGACCTGCACCTGCCGGTGCTGATCCGGCCCGCCGAGGGGCTGAGCGCCCTGGGCGACGACCTGTACATGACCTGGGCCACGCCGCCGCGGCTGATCGAGGACGGCGGCCGGGTCGAGATCGACACCTGGGCGGGGCCGCGCTCGGCCTGGCTGGCGCCCCGTCAGCAAACGCTCCGCGTCCGGCTCAAGGGGCTCGGCCTTCCGGCGCGCGGATCACGGCTGCAAGGCCACCTGTTCGTGACACTGGAGCCCTCCGCCGACGCCCCCTCCTCGGCCGAGGACCTGCTGGTCCGCTTCACCCGCGTCTGGACGCCGGACCGGCTGGCGGCTTAGGTCGCCCGATGTCGCACAACACCTTCGGCCATCTGTTCCGCGTGACCACCTGGGGCGAGAGCCACGGGACGGCGATCGGCTGCGTCGTCGACGGCTGCCCGCCGGGCATTCCGCTGACCGAGGCCGACCTGCAGCCTTGGCTGGACCGGAGGAAGCCCGGCGGCAGCCGCTTCGTCACCCAGCGCAAGGAAGGCGACACGGCGCGGATCCTGTCCGGCACGTACGACGACGGCGCCGGCCCGGTGACCGCCGGCACGCCGATCTCGATCCTGATCGGGAACGAGGACGCCCGCTCGAAGGACTATGGCGACATCGCCCGCGCCTTCCGTCCCGGCCACGCCGACTACACCTACCAGGCCAAGTACGGCGTCCGTGATCCTCGCGGCGGCGGGCGCAGCTCGGCCCGCGAGACGGCGGTGCGGGTGGCGGCCGGGGCGATCGCCCGCAAGGTGCTGGGCGCTGCGGTGACCATCCGCGCCGGCGTGGTGCAGATCGGCCCGCACCGCATCGCGCCCGAGGCGGTCGATCTCGACGCGGTGTACGACAACCCCCTGTTCGCCGCCTCGGCGGAGCTGGTCCCGGCGTGGGAGGCCTACCTGGACGAGGTGCGCAAGGCTGGGTCCTCGATCGGCGCAGTCGTCGCGTTGGAGGCCACGGGCGTCCCGGCCGGCTGGGGCGCGCCGGTCTACGGCAAGCTGGACGCCGAGCTGGCCGCGGCCCTGATGTCGATCAATGCGGTCAAGGGCGTCGAGATCGGCGCCGGCTTCGCGGCGGCCGAGCTGTCCGGCGAGGACAACGCCGACGAGATGCGCATGGGCGAGGACGGCCAGCCGGTCTTCCTGTCCAACCACGCCGGCGGCGTGCTGGGCGGCATCTCCACCGGCCAGCCGCTCACCGCCCGGGTGGCCTTCAAGCCGACCTCCTCCATCCTGACGCCGCGGCGGACCGTCACCCGGGACGGCGAGGAGACCGATCTCCGCACCAGGGGCCGTCACGACCCCTGCGTGGCCCTGCGCGGGGTGCCGGTCGTGGAGGCCATGGCCGCCTGCGTGCTGGCCGACTCGATGCTGCGGCACCGGGCGCAGGTCGGCCACCCCTTTCCGCAACAGTAGTAGTTACCTATATAGAAACCCGACCGGCGCGCCGTCCGTTGCGCGCCCTGCAAGGGAGACCGCGTCATGATCGACGTTCGCCGCTTCGACAGCCTCGGAGGCGCCGACCACGGCTGGCTGAAGGCCCGCCACCACTTCTCGTTCGCCAGCTACTACGACCCGTCGCGCATGGGCTGGGGCCGGCTGCGGGTGTGGAACGACGACGAGATCGCCGCGAAGTCGGGCTTTCCGCCCCACCCGCACGCCGACATGGAGATCATCACCTACGTCCGCACCGGAGCGATCACCCACGAGGACTCCATGGGCAACCGCGGCCGCACGGCGGCCGGCGACGTCCAGGTGATGAGCGCCGGCACGGGGGTGCGCCACTCGGAGTTCAACCTCGAGGACGAGACCACCACCCTGTTCCAGATCTGGATCGAGACCGACCGGCCGGGCGCGCCGCCCGCCTGGGGCCAGCGCGAGTTCCCGAAGAGCGACCGGTCGGGGCGGTTCACGGTGATGGCTTCCGGCGATCCGGCCGACGAGGCGCTGTCGATCAACGCCGACGCCAAGGTGCTGGGCGCCACGCTGAAGGCCGGCGAAAGCCTGAGCTACGATCTCGGGCCGGGCCGCCGCGCCTACCTCGTCCCCGCCGTGGGCGAGGTTGAGGTCAACGGCGAAATCCTGAACGCCCGCGACGCCGCGGCCATCGTCGACGAGAAGACGGTGACGATCACGGCGAGGGCCGACGCCGAACTGGTGATGGTCGACAGCCGCTGAGCCGGGTGTTTCGGCCATGTCGCGGATGTCGCCGACGTCCTCGGTGTCGCGGGCGCGACGTCCCGGATGTCCCCCAGCGCATGTATCCGTCTGACGGATCTCACCCAGGATAAAAAACCCCGCCCGGATCGCTCCGGGCGGGGTTCTTTTCTCGTCAGTGCGTGGCCGGCACCGTGCCGGGATCCTGGATCGGCGGGGCGGCAGGGAGCGGTTCCGCCTCCTCGTCCCACTCGACCGGGGTCAGCTCGCCGGTCAGGGCCCATTTCAGCGCCTCGTCCGCGGTCGAGATCGGCACGATCTCCAGCGCGCCCTTCACGTTGTCAGGCACGTCGGCGAGGTCCTTCTCGTTCTCCTCCGGGATCAGCACCGTCTTCACGCCCGAGCGCAGGGCGGCGAGCAGCTTCTCCTTCAGGCCGCCGATGGCGGTGACCCGGCCGCGGAGGGTGATCTCGCCGGTCATGGCGATGTCCTTGCGGATCGGAATGCCCGTCAGAACCGAGACCATCGCCACGGTCATGGCCACGCCGGCCGAGGGACCGTCCTTGGGCGTCGCGCCGTCCGGCACGTGCACGTGGATGTCGGTCTTCTCGAACACGGGCGGCTTGACCCCGAAGGCCAGGGAGCGGGCCCGGACGTAGGAGGCGGCGGCGGAGATCGACTCCTTCATCACCTCCTTGAGGTTGCCGGTCACGGTCATGCGGCCGCGGCCCGGCATCTTGATCGCCTCGATGGTCAGGATGTCGCCGCCGAACTCGGTCCAGGCCAGGCCGGTGACGATGCCGACCTGGTCCTCGGCGTCCGTCTCGCCGTAGCGGTATTTCCGCACGCCCGCGTATTCGGCCAGCTTCTCGCTGTCGACGGTGATCGACACCGCTCTGGTCCGCGCCATCTCGCGCACCGCCTTGCGGGCCACGCCGCCGAGCGCGCGCTCCAGCGAACGCACCCCCGCCTCGCGGGTGTAGTAGCGGATCAGCTCGCGGATCGACTCCTCGGGGACGACCAGTTCGCCTTCCTTGAGGCCGTGGTCGGCGAGTTGCTTCGGCAGCACGTGGCGCTTGGCGATCTCGACCTTCTCGTCCTCGGTGTAGCCCGACACCCGGATGATCTCCATCCGGTCCATCAACGGCTGCGGCATGTTCAGGCTGTTGGCCGTGGTCACGAACATCACCTGCGACAAGTCGTAGTCGACCTCCAGATAGTGGTCGCCGAAGGTCGAGTTCTGGGCCGGGTCCAGCACCTCGAGCAGGGCCGAGGACGGGTCGCCCCGCCAGTCGGCGCCCAGCTTGTCGATCTCGTCCAGCAGGACGAAGGCGTTGGTGGTCCTGGCCTTCTTCATCGACTGGATGATCTTGCCCGGCATCGAGCCGATGTAGGTCCGGCGGTGGCCACGGATCTCGGCCTCGTCACGGACGCCGCCCAGCGACATGCGCACGTATTCGCGGCCGGTCGCCTTGGCGATCGACTTCGCCAGCGAGGTCTTGCCGACGCCCGGAGGGCCGACGAGGCAGAGGATCGGGCCCTTGAGGCTGCCGGTGCGGGCCTGCACCGCCAGGTACTCGATGATCCGCTCCTTGACCTTCTCGAGCCCGTAGTGGTCCTCCTCGAGAATGGCCTCGGCCTTGTCGAGGTCGATCGGCTTGGTGCGGGCCTTGCCCCACGGGATCGACAGCAGCCAGTCGAGGTAGTTCCTGACCACCGTCGACTCGGCCGACATCGGGCTCATGTTGCGCAGCTTCTTGACCTCGGCCTCGGCCTTCGCCCGCGCCTCCTTCGACAGCTTGGTCTTCCGGATGCGCTTCTCCAGCTCGAGGATCTCGTCGCGCTGGTCGTCGGTCTCGCCCAGCTCGCGCTGGATCGCCTTCATCTGCTC
>JANJTI010000286.1 GCA_024711185.1 Brevundimonas sp.
AAGATCAACTCGATGTTCGGCCGCCGCGAGATGCCGGAGAACCTGTGGATCAAGGACCCGGAATCCGGGGAGATGGTGTTCCACAAGGATCTCGAGGAGAACCAGTGGGTCATCCCGTCCTCTGGCCACCACATGAAGATCTCGGCCAGGGAGCGGTTGAAGTTCTTCTTCGACGACGGCGCCTATGAGGCGATCGAGAACCCGAAGGTCGCGACCGACCCGCTGAAGTTCCGCGACGAGAAGCGCTACATCGACCGCCTGAAGGACAACCGCGCCAAGACCGGCATGGAGGACGCCGTCCTGTCCGCCACCGGCACGATCGAGGGCCTGCCCATCGTCGCCGTCGTGCAGGACTTCACCTTCATGGGCGGCTCGCTGGGCATGGCGGCGGGCGAGGCCTTCATCAAGGCGGCGCACGAGGCGATCGGGCGCGGCGTTCCTCTCGTCTGCTTCACCGCCGCGGGCGGGGCCCGGATGCAGGAGGGGGCGCTGTCGCTGATGCAGATGGCCCGCACCACCCTGGCCATCCAGGAGCTGAAAGCGGCGCAGCTGCCGTTCGTGGTGGTGCTGACCGACCCCACCACCGGCGGCGTCACCGCCAGCTACGCGATGCTGGGCGACGTCCACCTGGCCGAGCCGGGGGCCCTCATCGGTTTCGCCGGTCCCCGCGTGATCGAGGCCACCATTCGCGAGAAGCTGCCGCCGGGCTTCCAGCGCGCCGAGTACCTGCAGGAGAAGGGCATGGTCGACAAGGTCGTGACCCGCGCCGACCTGCCGCGGGTGATCGGCCAGATCCTGTCGATGCTGATGGGCGGGACGCGCCGCGCGGCCTAGAAGCGGCCGGATGGACCCGATTTCGCTACGCCTGCGCGCGCGTCATCCGCAGCGCATCGACCTGTCGCTCGACCGGATGCGGGCCCTGTGCGCGGCCTTGGGCGATCCCCAACACCGCCTGCCCCCGGTGATTCATGTCGCCGGCACCAACGGCAAGGGCTCCACCGTCGCCCTCATCCGCGCCATCGCCGAAGCGGCCGGCCTGCGCGTCCACGTCTACACCTCGCCGCACCTCGTTCGCTTCAACGAGCGCATTCGTCTGGCGGGTCGACTGATCGACGACGACCGGCTCAACGCGGTGCTGGATCGCGTCGAGGCCGCGGGACTGGAGGCGACGGTGTTCGAGAGCACCACCGCCGCCGCCTTTCTCGCCATGTGCGAAACCCCGGCTGACCTGGCGGTGATCGAGGTCGGGCTCGGCGGGGTGCTGGACGCCACCAATGTGATCGAGCGGCCGCTTCTGAGCGTGATCACGCCCGTCGATCTCGATCATGCCGAGTTCCTCGGGAACTCCCTCGCCGGCGTCGCGCGGGAGAAGGCCGGCGTTCTCAAGCCGGGCGCGCGCGGCCTGATCGCCCGTCAGGCCGAGGCGGCCATGGTCGAGATCGAGGCCGCCGCGGCGGCCGTCCACGCGCCGCTGAGCGTCATGGGGGTCGACTTCGACGCGTGGAGCGAGCGTGGGGGCATGGCCTTCCAGGATCAGGCGCGCTTCCTCGACCTGCCCGCGCCAGCGCTCGTCGGGCCGCATCAGATCGACAACGCCGGCCTGGCCGTGGCCGTCGCCCTGGAGCTGGACCTGCCCGAGGCGGCGATCGCGCGCGGGCTTCGCGAAGCCCGTTGGCCGGCGCGGATGCAGCGGCTCACCGCCGGACCCTTCGCCGACGCGGCGCGCGCCGCGGACGCGGAACTGTGGCTGGACGGCGGGCACAACCCCCACGCCGGGCGGGCGCTGGCGACGGCGCTGGCGGAGCGGCAGGCGAGGGCGCCCCGGCCGACGGCCCTGATCGTCGGCATGCTGGGCAACAAGGACGCCGGCGGCTTCTTCGAGGCGCTGAACGGATCGGGAGCCGCCGTGTTCACCGTGCCGTTCGAGGGGGCTTGCGCCGACCCGGAGGCGCTCGCGGCGGTGGCCCGCGGCCATGGTCTGGGCACCCAGTCGGCCGCCAGCGCCGCCGAGGCGCTGACGCAGGCTCTGCGGCTGGGCGCAGGACGGGTGGTGATCTGCGGTTCGCTGTACCTCGCCGGCGAGGTTCTGGGCGCCGCGCGCGAGACCTGGCCCGACTGAACCGTCAGACGTCCGGCGTGCGGACGCGCTGGCTGTCGCGCATGAAGTCCCGCGTGGCCTGGTCCTGCATGCCCTGGCGCGGAACGTCCCGGCAGATCCGGGTGCGACGGTTCGAGCCGGTCACCGTTTCGAACCGGCAGACCCGACGGGTTTCCGGCTGGGGCTCGGCCGCCGTGGCGTCGATGGGCGGCAGGGTCGTGGCGCCCTGCGGGGGCGTCTGCGGCGCCGGTTGAAGCGGGGCGGCGCCAAGCGCCAGAGCGGCAAGCAACGGGGCGAACATGGACAGTTCCTGCGAAACCGGGACAGGCTGCAACCTAGTGTTCGGGGAATGCCGATTGCAAGCGGCGTTCGTCAGCCGTTGGGGCCGGCCGGGGTGGCGGCGACGCCCTCGTCGGGCAGGCGGACGCGCTGCTGGGCCCGCAGGAACTCCCGGGTCTGCTGGTCCTGGACGAAACCCGCCCTCGGCACGTCGCGGCAGACGCGTTGCTGCATGTTCGAACCGGTGGCGCGCTCGAGGCGGCAGACGCGGCGCGTCGCCGGCTCTTCTTCCGCCCGGCGGGCCTCTGCGGGCGCGGGCGTGGCGGCGATGACGGCGACCTGGCCGGAGGCGGCCGCATCGGCGGACACCGACAAGGCCATGAGGGTGACGGTCAGCATGGGAAACTCCTCCGAGCGAGCCGCGAAGAGGCGGATGAGAACACCGATATCCTGCCGCGGCAAGCGGGGCCGGACCTCGCGACGTTCGCGCGACCGCGGATCGGAGCACCTTTCGGCGATTTAACGGGACAGCGGCGTTCGGGGGCGCTTCCATCCGGGCGGAGGCAAATGCATGCGCACGCTCGTTCTCGCCGCAGCCCTGGCGGCTGCCTCGCCCGCGGCGGCCCAGCAGCCCGACGCCGCCCCCGTGGTCGCGGCCGAACGGGCCTTCGCGGCGGACGCGCCGGCGCTGGGGATCGCCGGCAGCTTCAACAGGTGGTCGACGCCGGAGGCGATCGTCATCGCCGGCGGTCGGGCGCAGCGGATCGGCGAGGTCTATCCGGACCGCCCACGCCCGGCTGACGAGCCCCTGCTCGAATGGTGGCCGAACTTCGCCGGAGTCGCACGCTCGGGCGATCTCGGCTTTACGACCGGCGGCGTCGCGGTCGGCGGACAGCGAGCCGGGCACTATTTCACCATCTGGAAGAAGCAGCCGGACGGGTCCTGGAAGTGGGTCTACGACGGCGGCTCGGGCGCGAGCGCAGCGGACGTGCCGGGCCCGGACAGCGAGCCGGATATCCTCCCCGTGGCGACGGAGGGGTCGGAGTCGCCCGACAAGGCGCTGGCCGATGTGGCGCTGCTGGAAGCCTTTCTGGCCCGGGGCGCGCTGCGCGACCAGCGCCGGGCGCATCTGCTGTTTCTCGCTCCCGACGCGCGGCTCTATGTCGCTCCCTTGCCCCCGGCGGTCGGCGAAGCAGCCTTTGCAGAGGCCCTCGGCTCCTGGCCTGCGACGTTCGAATTCGGTCCGACCGAGGGCGGCGGCGCTTCGGCGGCGGGGGACCTGGTCTGGACCTACGGGCCGGCCGCCTGGACGCGCGAGGGGCAGCCGCGGACCGGCCACTATGTCCGGCTCTGGCAGAAGCAGGCCGACGGCTGGGCCATCGTCCTCGTCCAGCTCATCCCGGCCCCGCCCTCGCCACCGGCTCCCCCGGCCGCGCCTGCGGCGCCGCCGCCCCCTCCCGCCGCGGGCTGAGGCGCCCTATCTGCGGCTGATGACCGACCTGTCTCCCCGTGAAATCGTCTCCGAACTCGACCGCTTCATCGTCGGCCAGCACGACGCCAAGCGGGCCGTGGCCGTGGCCCTGCGCAACCGCTGGCGGCGCAAGCGCGTGCCCGAGGATCTGCGCGACGAGGTGACGCCCAAGAACATCCTGATGATCGGCCCGACCGGCGTCGGCAAGACCGAGATCGCGCGGCGGCTGGCGAAACTGGCGGGGGCGCCCTTCATCAAGATCGAGGCCACCAAATTCACCGAGGTCGGCTACGTCGGTCGCGACGTCGACCAGATCATGCGCGACCTGGTCGAGGCGGCGCTGGCCATGGTGCGTGACAAGCGGCGCTCGGGCGTGAAGGCGCGGGCCGAGGGGCAGGCGGAGGAGCGCATCCTGGACGCCCTCGTGGGACCGGGTTCCCAGCCGGCCACGCGCGAGGCCTTCCGCAAACGGCTGCGCGCCGGCGAACTGGACGACAAGGAGATCGAGATCCAGCTGGCCGACACCGCCTCGCCGATCCAGGGGCTGGACCTGCCGGGCGGCGGCAACGTCGGCATGATCAACCTCTCCGAGATGCTCGGAAAGTTGGGCGGCGGGCGGACGAAGAGCGTCAAGCTGCCGGTGCGCGACGCCATCGGGCCGCTGGTCACCGAGGAGTCCGACAGGCTTCTGGATCAGGAGAGCCTGACGAAGGAGGCCCTGCTGCTGGCCGAGAACGAAGGCATCGTCTTCCTCGACGAGATCGACAAGGTGGCGGCGCGGTCCGAGGCGCGCGGCGCCGATGTCAGCCGCGAAGGCGTGCAGCGCGACCTGCTGCCGCTGATCGAGGGCACCACGGTGTCGACGAAGTACGGGCCGGTGAAGTCGGACCATGTGCTGTTCATCGCCTCGGGGGCCTTCCACGTGGCCAAGCCGTCGGACCTGCTGCCCGAGCTGCAGGGCCGCCTGCCCATCCGCGTCGAGCTGAAGGCCCTGACCCGCGACGACTTCCGCCGCATCCTGACCGAGCCCGAGGCCAACCTGATCCGCCAGAACCAGGCCCTCCTTGCCACCGAAGACGTGACGCTGGAGTTCACCGAAGACGCCGTCGAGGCGCTGGCCGACGCTGCGGTGGCCGCCAATTCGGCAGTGGAGAACATCGGCGCCCGTCGGCTGCAGACCGTGCTGGAGCGGGTGCTGGAGGAGACCAGCTTCAAGGCTTCGGATCTGGCCGGCCAGACCGTGGTGTTCGACGGCGAGCGCGTCCGCGAGCGCGTGGCCGACCTGGCGAAGAACGCCGACCTCAGCCGGTTCATCCTGTAGCCCCGGTTGAAACGGGAACGGATGCGGAACATAACCCTTCCATGCCCGCCGCCGCCGTCCACATCGAGCTGGTCTTCAGCCGCCCGGAGACCACCCTGTCGGTCACGCGAGGGGCGGCGCGGCTGCTGGTCGACATGGGCTATGCGCCGCTGCTGGAGGTGGGCTTGCCGAACGGGCGACGGGCCGACGTCATGGCGCTGGGGCCGAAGGGCGACATCGTCATCTGCGAAGTGAAGTCGGGCATCGACGACTACCGCGTCGACCGCAAGTGGGGCGAGTACGGGCCGTACTGCGACGCCTTCTACTTCGCCGTGGCGCCGGAGTTTCCGGACGGCGTGCTGCCGGACGAACCGGGGCTGATCGTCGCCGACGGCTTCGGCGGGGCCGTGGTCCGGGACGCCCCGCTGACGCCGCTGGCGCCAGCGCGGAGGAAGGCCCTGACCCTCGCCTTCGCGCGCCTTGGCGCGCTCCGCAGCCTGCGGGATCAGCCGGCCGGCTGAGCCGTGGGCGGGTCGACCACCTGACCGCTCTCGCCCACGCTCATGATCGCCGAGGTCGAGGCGGCGCAGCCCATCAGCGTCTCGCCGCCGACGTCCACCAGGGCGGTCAGCGGATAGGTCCGGTCGCTCATGCCGTCGGAGCACTCGGTGGCCGTGAGGGTGATGGCGATGGGCGTTCCGGCGGTGGTGGTGGTCTCCAGCGTCGCCACGGTGCCCTGGATCGTCGGCACGGGCTGCGGGCCGCGCTGCTCGGGGCGGTCGGCGCCGGAATAGACGATCTCGGTTCCGGTCAGATCTATGGCCCAGAACGGCTCGGTGCCGAGCAGGCGGACGGGACGCGACAGGTCGACTCCCCCCAGGGTCGGAGCCGGCCCCGGTCCGGGCTCCGGCCCGGCTGGCGTTTCGGGTTCCGGTGAACAGGCCGCGAGGGCCAGGGCGGCGAGGGCGGCGACGGCTGGGCGCATGGACGGCTCCGCAGACAGGGGGCTGCAACAAGCCCCGCCCGGTCGCCGGGGTCAAGCCGTCAGGGCTGACCGACGCTGGGCGCGACCGAGGCCATCAGCAGGCCTTCCGAGGGGAAGGCCGGACGGTTGTAGATGAAGCCGTGGGTCGGATAGACGCTCGTGCCGAGGTCGTTGATCGGGTTGTACCAGACCTTGACCGCCGACCAGTCGTTGGCGTCCGAAACGTCAACGACGGTGACGTTCTCCTCGACCTTGCCGCGGCTGCCACCCCAGTGGGGGTGGGTGACGCGGATCACGCGGTCGGTGACGATTTCGGAAACGACGGCGACGTGGCCCCGGCTCATGCGGCCGCTGGGGCGGAAGGCCAGGACTGAACC
>JANJTI010000005.1 GCA_024711185.1 Brevundimonas sp.
TCGTGGCCTGGGTCGGCGCAGACGAGCGCTACCGCTTCGTGAACCGCGCCTACAGCGAGTGGTTCGGCGACCGCCACGTGCTCGGCCGGACGATCCGGGAGGTGATCGGCGAAGCGGCGTACGCGCGGGTCGGCCCCTTCATCCGCCGGGCCCTCGCCGGCGAGACGCTCAGCTTCGAGGACCAGCTGGCCTACGAGGAGGGGCCGCGTCACGTGCGCGTCGACTACGCGCCCCGGCGCGCTTTCGACGGATCCACGTCGGGATTCTACGCCTTCGTCCGGGATGTGACCACGTCGCGCGCGGCCGAACTGGCCCTGGCCGAAAGCGAGGCGAGGCTCCGCTTCCTGGACGAGTTGGGTCAGGCCGTCGCTGTGGAATCGGACGCCGACGCGATTCTCGCCCTGACCACACGGCGCGTGGCCGAACACCTGGGCCTGTCGAACTGCGCCTATGCGGATATGGACGCAGACGAGGACGGCTTCACCATTCGCGGAGACTGGGCGGCTCCCGGCTCTCCGAGCATTGTCGGGCACTACCGATTGGCCGACTTCGGCCGGCTGGCGGTGCAGGAACTCGGCGCCGGCCGGCCCCTCATCGTCAACGACAATCTCAAGGAGCTGGCCCCCGAGGAGGCCAGGACCTTTCAGGACATCGGCATCGCGGCGACCATCTGCATGCCCCTGGTCAAGGCGGGCAAGCTGACCGCGCTGATGGCCATCCACGACCGGGTTCCGAGGACATGGACCGACCGTGAGCTCGCCCTGATCTCGGAGGTGACGGAGCGCTCCTGGGCGCATGTCGAGCGGGTCCGTTCCGAGGCTGAACTTCGCGAGCTCAATGCGTCGCTCGAGGCGCGGGTGATGGAGGAGGTCGCCCGACGCTCGGAGGCCCAGGCGGCCCTGCTCCAGTCGCAGAAGATGGAGACCATCGGGCAACTGACCGGCGGCGTGGCGCACGACTTCAACAATCTTCTCACCCCGATCGTTGGAGCTCTCGAATTCGCCGGACGACGCGCCGGCGACGACGAGCGCCTGCGGAACCTGGCCGCCGGCGGCATGCAGGCCGCTGAACGGGCGCGTGTGCTGGTGCAGCGGCTGCTGGCCTTTTCGCGACGTCAGCACCTTGAGCCCAGGGAAGTCGACGTGGGCCGGCTGCTGGCGGGCATGACCGACCTGATCGGCCGCTCGCTCGGCCCAGAGGTCGAGCTCGTGATCGACAGCGAGGCCGGACTGTGCGTGCGGGTCGATCCGAACCAGCTCGAACTGGCCCTGCTCAATCTGGCGGTGAACGCCCGGGACGCCATGCCGGGCGGGGGCCGGCTGACCTTCACCGCATGGCGCGACGGACGGCTGCTGGCGGACGAGGGCGCCCCGGAATGGGTACATATCGAGGTGACGGACACCGGCTCGGGGATGGACCCCCACGTCCTCGCGCGCGCCGTGGAGCCCTTCTTCACCACAAAGGAGGTGGGCAAGGGCACCGGTCTCGGCCTCTCCGCCGTGCAAGGCCTGGCCTTGCAGTCGGGCGGCGGCTTCAAGCTGGAGAGCGTCCCCGGAGAGGGGGCCACGGCGACCCTGAGCTTTCCGGCGATCGAAGCGGGAGATCCTCCGGCGGAAGAACCGCCCGAGGCAGGGCCAGAGGTGCGGCTCGACGGCATGGAAATCCTGCTGGTCGATGACGAGGACCTGGTTCGCGCAGCCACCGCAGCCATGCTGACCGAAGCCGGAGCCGCGGTGACGCAGGCGGTTTCCGGTCTGTCGGCGCTCGCCGCACTCAGGGCGGGGGCGCGGCCCGATCTGCTGGTGACCGACTACGCCATGCCGGGCATGAATGGCGCCACGCTGGCCCGGGAGGTCGCCGCCGTCACGCCCGACCTTCCGATCCTGCTCGTCACCGGTTACGCCCATCTGGTCGACAACGGCGCCGCCCTGCCGCGACTCTCGAAGCCGTTCAGCGGCCGTGATCTCACCGCGGCGGTCGCCCAGGCCATTTCGCGGTCCGGAGCTCCCGCCTCGCCTGCGAGCTCCACCGGCGGTCCCTCGCCGTTCCGCTTGACTTGAAGCCGGAGTCGAGGCCTAGGTCGCGACGCTCTCGCGGGAGAGATCGGGGCCGTTCCGGCGGCTCCGGAGCCGAAGGCGCAACCGCCCCGGAAACGCTCAGGCAAAAGGACCGCGGGGCGCACGGACGCTGGAAAGTCGCCCCCCCTCGCGGGATCAGGGCGCGCCGACGGAGCAAGCCCCGGACCCGGTCCGGCGCGGAATCTCTCAGGCTTCAGGACAGCGGGGGCGCGAGGACGGCGGAGCTTCCGCCAAAACACGCGACCGCGAGAGGCGCCCATGACCGACCAGCCCCTGAAGACCACCCCCCTCAATGCCGCGCATCGCGCGCTCGGGGCCCGCATGGTCGGCTTCGGCGGCTACGACATGCCGGTGCAGTATGAGGGGGTTCTGGCCGAGCACCGCTGGACCCGCGAGCACGCCGGCCTGTTCGACGTCTCGCACATGGGCCAGTGCAAGATCACCGGCCCGGACGCCATCGCGCAGTTCGAGCGCTTCGTGCCCGGCGACTACCAGATCCTCAAGGCCGGCAAGCAGAAGTACTCGCTGCTCCTGAATGCCGAGGGCGGCATCATGGACGACCTGATGGCCGGCAAGCCCGACCACGACGGCCTCTACGTCGTGGTCAACGCCGGCAACAAGGACGCCGACTTCGCCCACCTGAAGGCCAACATCTCCGGCGACGCCGTCCTGACCGTCCTCGACGATCGCGCCCTGCTGGCCATCCAAGGCCCCGAGGCGGCGGAGGTCATGGCCGCCCACGAGCCGGTGCTGGCCGATTTCGGCTTCATGGACTGCGCCCGGCTGATGCTGTTCGGCGTCGACTGTTATGTCTCGCGCTCGGGCTACACCGGCGAGGACGGCTACGAGATTTCGGTCCCGGCGGCCGACGCCGAACGGATCTGGACCGAGATCCTGAAGGACGCCCGGGTCAAGCCGATCGGCCTCGGCGCCCGCGACAGCCTGCGGCTGGAGGCCGGCCTCCCGCTGCACGGCCACGACATCGACGCCTCCACCGACCCGGTCGAGGCGGCCCTGACCTTCGCCCTGTCGAAGTCGCGCAAGGAGCGCGCCGACTTCCCCGGCGCGGAGCGCATCCTGAAGGCCCTGGCCGACGGCCCGGCCCGCGTCCGCGTCGGCCTGCACGTCAAGGAAGGCGCTCCGGCCCGCGAGGGCGCGGAGATCGCCGGCGCCGACGGAAACGTCGTCGGCAAGGTCACCTCGGGCGGCCCGTCCCCGAGCCTCGGCAAGAACATCGCCATGGGCTACGTCCCGCCCGCCCTGGCCGGTCTCGGCACGGAACTGAAAGTCATCGTTCGCGGCAAGGCCGCCGCCGCCGAGGTGGTCGCCCTGCCCTTCGTCGCCCAACGCTATTACAGGAAGCCGAAGTCCTAACCGCCGTCACCCTCGGACTTGATCCGAGGGCCAGATTATCCGTCGCACGGTCTTGGCCGTGTTCCGCCAGTCAGCCCGTCCAACGTCTGATCCTCGGGTCAAGCCAGAGGATGACGAGAAGAGAGAACGAAAATGCGCTTCACCAAGGATCACGAGTGGGTTCGCCTCGAGGGCGACGTCGCTGTCGTCGGCATCAGCAAGCACGCCGCCGAGGCGCTCGGCGACGTGGTGTTCGTCGAGACCCCCGAAGCCGGCAAGTCGGTGTCGAAGGGCGACAGCTTCGCCGTCGTCGAGAGCGTCAAGGCGGCCTCGGACGTCTATGCGCCGGTCGCGGGCGAGGTGGTGGAGGGCAACGCCGCGCTGGCTAACGCCCCCGAGACCGTCAACGCCGACCCCGAGGGCGAGGGCTGGTTCGCGAAGATCCGGGTGTCCGACGCCTCGCAGCTCGACGAGCTGATGGATCGGGCCGCCTACGACCAGTACCTGACCACCCTCTAGAACCCCTCGCACGGACCCTCCCCGCCATGCGCTACCTGCCGCTGACGCCCGACGACCGCTCCGCCATGCTGGCGGCGATCGGCGCCGATTCGATCGACGACCTGTTCGTGGACGTGCCCGGACCGGCGCGGCGGGAAGGTTTCGTCGACCTTCCGCGCGTGGCCGGCGAGCTGGAGGTCGAGCGCGCGCTGGGGGCCATGGCGGGCCGGAACATTCCCGCGGGCTCGGTCCCCTTCTTCTGCGGCGCCGGGGCGTACAAGCATCATGTGCCCGCCACGGTCGACCACGTGATCCAGCGGTCGGAGTTCCTGACCAGCTACACGCCGTACCAGCCGGAAATTGCCCAGGGCACGCTGCAGTACCTCTACGAGTTCCAGACCCAGGTCGCGAACCTGACCGGCATGCCGGTGGCCAACGCCAGCCTCTATGACGGCTCGACCGCGATGGCCGAGGGTGTGCTGATGGCCACCCGGGTGACCCGCCGCAACAAGGCGGTGATCTCGGGCGGGGTCCACCCGCACTACGTCCAGGCGACGGAGACGGTGGTGCACGCCGTCGGCGTCGAGACCCAGGTGCTGCCCGCCGCCGTGGACGCCGAGGCCGATGTCATCGGCCAGATCGGGCCGGACACCGCCTGCGTGGTGGTCCAGACTCCGAACGTGTTTGGCACGGCCACCGACGTGACGAAGATCGCGGAGGCCGCCCACGCCGCCGGGGCCCTGCTGATCGTGGTGGTGACCGAGGCCGTGTCGATGGGCCTGCTGAAGTCGCCGGGCGAGATGGGGGCCGACATCGTCGCGGCCGAGGGCCAGTCGATCGGCAACGCCCTGAATTTCGGCGGCCCCTACGTCGGCCTATTCGCCACGCGCGAGGAGCTGGTGCGCCAGATGCCGGGCCGCCTGACCGGCGAGACGGTGGATGCGGACGGTGAGCGGGGCTTCGTCCTCACCCTGTCGACCCGCGAACAGCACATCCGCCGCGACAAGGCGACCTCCAACATCTGCACCAACTCGGGCCTGTGCACCCTGGCCTTCACCATCCACATGAGCCTGCTGGGCGAGACCGGCCTGCGCCGGCTGGCGCTGCTGAACCACGAGGCGGCGGTGAAGACCCGCGACGCTCTCGCGTCCGTTGCCGGCGTGGAGGTGCTGACGCCGCGCTTCTTCAACGAGTTCGCCGTGCGGCTGCCGAGACCGGCCGCCGAGGTCGTCGAACGGCTGGCGGAGAAGCGCGTCCTCGCCGGCGTGCCCTACGGCCGCCTCGCCCCCGCGGCAGGCATGGACGACGTCCTGCTCGTCGCCGCCACCGAGATCACCACGGACGCGGACATCGCGGCCCTGAAGTCCGCCCTGGCGGAGGTTCTGTAATGAGCACCATGAACACCGTCGGCCGTCCGACCGCGCCCAACGCCGGTCACGAGCACAAGATCCCGACCCTGACCGGCGGGCGCGGCCTGCTGCAGGACGAGCACCTGATCTTCGAGAGCGACGGCTGGGGCAAGACCGGCGTCGACCTGCCGGAGCCGAAGGCGGACGGCTCCGACCTCGGCGACCTGGTGCGCCGCGATCCGATCGGCCTGCCCGGCCTGTCGGAGCCCGAGGCCATGCGCCACTACGTGCGCCTGAGCCAGAAGAACCACGCCATCGACCTGGCCATCTATCCGCTCGGCTCGTGCACGATGAAGCACAACCCGCGCCTGAACGAGAAGATGGCTCGCCTGCCCGGCTTCTCGGACATCCACCCGCTGCAGCCGCAGTCGACGGTGCAGGGCGCGCTGGAGCTGATGGACCAGCTGGCCCACTGGTTGACCACCCTGACCGGCATGCCGGCGGTGGCGCTTTCGCCCAAGGCGGGC
>JANJTI010000025.1 GCA_024711185.1 Brevundimonas sp.
GGCGATGACCGCCACCGCCGCCAGCAGGGGAACGATGGCGATGTCTTCAAGTAAAAGAATGGACACGGCCCGCTGCCCCTGCGGCGACGCCAGCTCGCCGCGCTCGTCCAGCATCTGCATGATCACCGCCGTGGAGCTGAGCACGAAGCCGGAGGCGACCACGAAGGCGACCGGGACGCTGAGCCCCGCGGCCATGCCGGTGAGGGTGAGCAGGAAGCTGGCCAGCGCCACCTGTGCTGCGCCCAGGCCGAAGATCTCGCGGCGCAGGCTCCAGAGGCGGGAGGGGCGCATCTCGAGGCCGATGATGAAGAGGAATATGACGACGCCGAACTCGGCGACGTGGAGGATGGTCTCGGGCTCGCGGAACAGGCCGACGCCGAACGGACCTATGGCGAGGCCGGCAGCGAGATAGCCGAGGACCGAGCCCAGCTTCAGCCGGCGGAACAGCGGCACGGCGACCACCGCCGCGCCCAGCAAGGCCGCGACATGGCCCAGCTCCAGTCCCGCCGCCGGTTCCGCCATGGCACGCGCCCCCTGTGTTCGAGAACGTGCATAGTGGGGGCGCCGCGGGTCCGGCGCCAGCCCACACATCAGACTTCGTCAGGAGGCGCCGTCGCGGTTCGGGTCGATGCTGCTTCACCTGACGACAAGGACAAGGAGGGGAGTTCAGATCATGACGCCCACACCCGGAAAGGCCGCGGCGGCGGCGTTGCTCTGTCTGGCGCTGGCCGCGCCGACCACCACCGCTCCGGCGATGGCGGCCCCTCTCCCCCAGGCCCGGGACGGCGAGCCGACCGCGGCCGCCTGTCGGGCCTACGGCTTCGTCCTGCCTGCGGACCGGGTGGCGACCGGCGCCGGCGCGCGCCGTCCCTCGGGCGGGCCGGCGGCTTACGGGATGGCGCCGCCGATGCCTTCTCCACCCCCGCCTCCGCCGCCGGTCCCGATGGCGCCGCCGCCGGTGGCGGCTCCCGCCGGCGCCAGCGAGGTCGCGGTCAGCGGCTCGCGCATGGCCCGCCCGCCGGGCCACGTCATCGGACCGGCGCCACAGGTGGTCGCGGATACGGAGCGGTACCCCAACGCCACGCCCAACCCGGTGCGCCGGGTCGCCGAGGAGCCGGTGTCGACCTTCTCCATCGACGTCGACACGGCCAGCTACTCGAACGTCCGCCGCTTCATCGACGAGGGCCGGGCGCCGCCGGCGGACGCGGTGCGGGTCGAGGAACTGGTCAATTACTTCGACTATGGATATGCGCGGCCGCGCTCTGCGGACGAGCCGTTCGCGATCCACACCACGGTCGCCGCGGCGCCGTGGGCTCCGGGCCGGCAGATCGTTCACGTGGGGCTGCAGGGCTACGAACTGCCCGAGCGCGAACGCCGGCCGCTGGACCTGACCTTCCTCGTCGACGTCTCGGGCTCGATGAACAGCCCCGACAAGCTGGCCCTGGCGCAGCGGTCGATGAACCTGATCATCGATCGGCTGCGGCCGCAGGACACGGTGGCGGTGACCTACTACGCCGAGGGAGCGGGGACGACGCTGGCTCCCACCCGGGGCGACCAGAAGCTGAAGATCCGTTGCGCCGTGGCCAGCCTGTACGCCTCGGGCGGCACGGCGGGGGCCACCGGAATGACCAACGCCTATGACCAGGCGCAGGCGAACTTCGCCCGCGACCGGGTCAACCGGATCCTGATGTTCACCGACGGCGACTTCAACGTCGGGGTCACGGACAACATGCGGCTGGAGGACTATGTCGCCGCCAAGCGGCAGACCGGCATCTACCTGTCGGTCTACGGCTTCGGGCGCGGCAACTACCAGGACGCGCGGATGCAGGCGATCGCCCAGGCCGGCAACGGCACGGCGGCCTATGTCGACGACCTCAACGAGGCGCGGCGGCTGTTCAGACCGATGTTCGACCGCGGCGCCTTCCCCATCGCCGACGACGTCAAGATCCAGGTCGAGTTCAACCCGGCCCGGGTCGCCGAATACCGGCTGATCGGCTACGAGACACGACTTCTGAACGAGGCCGACTTCGCCAACGACCGGGTCGACGCCGGCGAGGTGGGGTCGGGAGCCTCGGTGACCGCCCTGTACGAGATCACCCCCGTGGGCGGGCCGAGCCAGATCCCGGAGCGCCGCTACGACCAGAACCGCCTCGGAGTGGGCGGCGGCGACCCCTCGGGCGAGATCGGGTTCGTGCAGGTGCGCTACAAGCGGCCCGGCGAGCCGACATCGCGGCTGATCCAGCAGGTGGTCGCCAACCGGACCTCGGGGCCCGTGTCGGCCCAGCCGCCGGAGAGCACCCGCTGGGCGCTGGCGGTGGCCGCCTTCGGCCAGAAGCTGCGCGACGACCCGTGGCTGCCGGCCGATTACGGCTGGGCGGCGATCCTCGAGCAGGCGCAGGGGGCTCGCGGCGCCGACCCTTACGGAGAGCGGGCCGAGTTCGTCCAGCTGGTCCGCGCGGCGGCGGAGCTGCCGCCCCGAGCGAGGCCGTAGTATGTGATCGGGGGTGATCGAGACCCTCTCCCCCGGAACAGCCCGACGCATCGCCCTGGCCGCCCAGGGCTTCGGCCGGACGCCCCCCGCGGCGCCCGGCCGAAGGCACGTCCGCGACCTCGTCCACAAGCTGGGCGTGGTGCAGATCGACAGCGTCAACGTGGTGGCGCGCACCCACTACCTGCCCGGCTTCTCGCGGCTGGGCGACTATCCACGCGAGGCGCTGGAGGCCGAGGCGTGGGGCGGGCGGCGCGGCCTGTTCGAATACTGGGGGCACGAGGCCTCCCTGCTGCCGGTGGCGAGCCAGCCGCTGCTGCGCTGGCGCATGGCGCGGGCCCGGAACGGCGAAGGCATCTGGGGCGGCGTGGCGCGGTTCGGGCGCGAGCGGCGGGCCTATATCGAGGACATCCTCAAGGAGATCGAGCGGCGGGGGCCGGTGACCGGGGCCGACTTCGCGGAGGGCCCGCGCGGGCAGCCGGGCTGGTGGTCCTGGTCGGACGGCAAGCGGGCGCTGGAATGGCTGTTCTGGGCGGGGCTGATCACCACGAAGACGCGGCGCGGCTTCGAGCGGGTCTACGATCTGACCGAACGCGCCCTGCCCCGGGCCGTCATCGAGGCCCCGACGCCGGACGAGGCGGACGCGCAGCGCGAGCTGGTGCGGATCGCGGCGGGGGCGCTGGGAGTGGCGACCGAGGCCGACCTGCGGGACTATTTCCGGCTGCCGCTGGCCGACGCCCGGGCGCGGGTGGCGGAGCTGGCCGAGGCGGGGTAGCTGGTCCCAGTGCACGTCAGGGGCTGGGGTCGGACCGCCTGGCTCCGGCCTGAGGCGCGGCGACCGCGAAAAGTCCGCGGGCAGGCCCTGCTGTCGCCGTTCGACAACCTGATCTGGACCCGGGACCGCACCGAGCGGCTGTTCGG
>JANJTI010000081.1 GCA_024711185.1 Brevundimonas sp.
TGCAATGTCATGGACGGCATGTTCGAGGGCCGCCGCCACATCGCGGCGGCCACGCCCGAGGCTGCCATCCGGGCGGTGGAGACCGCGCGGGCGGGGGCCGAGGTCGTCGGCGCCTGAAGGGCTCGCGGTTCAGCCGCGCTCCCGGGTCTTCATGAACCGCACCTTCGGGAAACGCTCCCCGACGTAGCCCGTCTCCCAGCTCGACTTGGCGAGGAACACCGGCTGGTCGTCGATGTCGCGGGCCATCTGCGGCCGGTACTTGCCGGCGAAATCGTCGAGGTCGGCCTTGTCGCCCCCGATCCACCGCGCCTCCGCATACGGGCTCGGCTCGAAGACGACTTCGAGGCCGTATTCCTCGCCCAGCCGGTCGGCCATGACCTCGAACTGCAGCTGGCCGACGGCGCCGACGATGAAATCCGAGCCGAGTTCGGGCCGGAACAGCTGGGTGACCCCCTCTTCGGCGAGACCCTCCAGCGCCTTCTTCAGGTGCTTGGCCTTGAGCGGGTCCTTGACCCGCACCCGCTGCAGGATTTCCGGGGCGAAATTGGGCAGGCCGGCGAAGCGGATCAGGCCGCTCTCCGACAGGCTGTCGCCGACGCGCAGGACGCCGTGGTTGGGGATGCCGATGACGTCGCCAGCGAAGGCGTCTTCGGCCAGTTCGCGGTCCGAAGCGAAAAACATGATCGGGGCGTTCACCGACAGCTGCTTGCCGGTGTTCTGGACCTTCAGCTTCATGCCGCGGCGGAACTGGCCCGAGGCCATGCGGAACATGGCGATGCGGTCGCGGTGGTTGGGGTCCATGTTGGCCTGGACCTTGAACACGAAGCCGGTGACCTCGGCCGAACCGGGATCGACGCTCACATCCTCCGGGGCAGGGGCGTTGCGGGTTTCGGGCGGCGCCTCCTTGCGGGCCTTCATCACCTTGGGGGCCGGGGCCCAGTCGCCGATCGCCTTGAGGAGTTGCTCGATGCCGAAGTGGCGCAGGGCCGAGCCCCACAGCACCGGGGTCAGGTGCCCCTCGAGGAAGGCCTCGCGATCGAAGGGCTTGTAGCCGCCCTCGACCAGCTCCAGCGCCTCGGCCAGGTCGGCCTGCTCACGGCCTTCGAAATGGACGGCGGCGTCCGCCAGGGGCAGGGGCTCGCCGTGCTCGGGGTCCTCGTCCGAGCCGGCGGCCTTGCGGACGTAGGGCTGGAACCGGCCCGTGCCGATCTCCACCATCCCCCGCAGACGATTGCCGCTCTCGGCCGGCCACCAGATCGGGGCGGGGTCGAGCTGCAGCCGGCTGGCGATGTCGTCCAGCAGGGCCATCGGGTCCTGGGCCTCGCGGTCCAGCTTGTTGATGAAGGTGATGATCGGGATGTCGCGCAGGCGGCAGACCTCGAACAGCTTCAGCGTCTGCGGCTCGATGCCCTTGGCGGCGTCCAGCACCATGATCGCGCAGTCGGCCGCGGTCAGGGTGCGGTAGGTGTCCTCGGAGAAGTCCTCGTGGCCCGGCGTGTCCAGCAGGTTGAACATCTTGCCGTCGTGCTCGAACGTCATCACCGAGGCCGAGACCGAGATGCCGCGCTCCTTCTCGATCTTCATCCAGTCGGAGCGGGTGCGGCGGTTCTCGCCGCGCGCGCGCACGGCCCCGGCGGCGCGGATCGCTCCGCCGGCCAGCAGGATGTGCTCGGTCAGCGTCGTCTTGCCCGCGTCGGGGTGCGCGATGATGGCGAAGGTGCGGCGGCGGCCGGCCTCCTGCTGGAGCGTGAGTTTCGACATGTTCGGATCCCTGGGCCGCGCGACCTAGCGCGGCCCGGCGGAAAAGTCACCGATGCGAGGGCTAGCGCCCTCGCAGAGGGGGCCGCGCGACCTGGCGCGGCCCGGCGGAAAAGTCACCGATGCGAGGGCGGAGCGCCCTCGCAGAAGGGGCCGCGCGACCTGGCGCGAAAGCGCGACAAAGTCACCCGGGGGCGAATATCCCCTCGCAACGAAGGGTCTTTGGAGTCATTGTCGCCTGCAGGCGAGACGACCCGGTCACGCCAGGCCGGGCGCCGCCTGAGGAAACGCAGGAACGGCCATGGTCCTTCACACCCCCCTCGAGCCCCCGCCCGCCCGCGACGGACCGCATCCGGCGATCAGCCTGCTGGTCGGCTTCGGCGTCATCGTCGCCGGCGCGCTGATCGTGCACGTGGCCTTCAACGCCCTGCTGTAGCCGCAGGCCTCAGGATCCGCCGGCCGGAGGATCCGCCGCGTCGTCCGGCCCTTCACCGAGGTCCGCGGGGTCGGATGCCATCTCGAGCGCGAGTTCCCCGGGCGTCGTCTGACGGGCGTAGGCCCTTTCCAGCAACTGCGTCGCGGACTCGGCCGCGCCTCCGCCGTGCGATGCGTTGGCGAGAGGCGCCAGGATGGGGACGGCCGTGTCGAACTCGCCGGCCGCCAGAAGGGCATGGGCGTAGCCGAGACGGATGGAGGGGAGCTGGGGCGCGATGGAGAAGGCGAGGTCCCAGGTCAGCAGGTCGTTCTCGGTCGGATAGTCGGGCGCGACCTCGCGCGTTCGGGCCAGCATCTGGAGCGTGTAGTACTGGTTCGGGTCCGCCTGGTAGGCGCGGGCCAGATAGCCCTGGGCCCGCACGAGGTGAGCGATGTCCTGGTCGATGTCCTCCTCGGCGAGGCGGAGGTAGCGACTGGCCATCAGCTGCAGGGCCTCGACGTTGCGCGGCTCCAGCTCCAGCAGGCGGGTCAGCACCGCCTCGCCGGCCTCGGGGTCGCCGAAGTGCAGTTCGGCGTGGCCGAGTTGCAGCATGGCGAAGGGATCGTCGGGATGACGGGCGGCCAGCCGCCGGACCAGCTGCGCCGTCTCGTCCCGCTTGTCCTCCTCGACACCGACCTTCAGCCGCTGGCCGATGAGCAGGAGGTCGTCGGCCGAGCGCGGCAGGCGCGTGACGGTGATCTCGGGCTGCGGAAAGTCGGCGCGGTAGGTGGTGATGTTGAGCCGGCGATAGCCGCGGAGCTCGCGGCGAAGGTCTGAAAGCGACAGACCCGTCGCCCGCTGCATGGCCTCCACCGGATGGCCGCCGGTTTCGAGGTCGCGGATGTAGGCCGCCAGCTGCTGCCGGCGGGCGTCGTCGCTCATGAACCAGTGGGTGAGCAGCCAGGCCAGCGGATAGTAGGTCTCGGCGTGGCCCCCGCGCCGCACCTCGCCGGGGCGCTTGGTCAGCAAATCCTCGAGCGGAATCCATGTCGCGCCGAACAGGGCGGCCACACGGCCCTCGTTGTAGCCCCCGACCGCCACGGACTCGGGCCGGATCTCGGCGGTCATGAAATACTCGGCCAGCCCTTCGACGAGCCAGCCCGGATAGGTAGAGGTCGCGCCGATCTGGAAGCTGAAGTGGTGGAAATATTCGTGGAGCAGGAAGTCCTGCTCGCTGTCCTGGATCGCCGCGGCGAAGATGTCCTCGCCCGTCGGGAAGTAGGTGCCGGCCACGTGTGGACCGGTTGAAGGATGGATGTCGACCAGGCCGGATCGGCTGGCGACGAGGTAGATCGGCAGCTTGCGGGAGGCCGGCCGGTCCAGCGGCAGCCCCATGCGGGCCCGCAGCAGGTAGTCGTATATCTCGAGATTGCGCACGTAGCGGCGGAGGGCCGACTCGCTGCCACGCGAGTAGACGACGAAGTTGGGACTCTCCGCCCGACGCCATTCGGCCTGCCCCGGCGTCGCCACCGCGCAGGTGAACAGCGCGAGCGCCGTCGCCGCCAGATTGCGGATGGTCATTTTCATCGGCGTCCCCCTCGCTGGCGGGGAGAATACCGCCTCGGGTTGTGCGGGTTCAAGCGTCGGGAGTGGGATTGTCCGCCTCGCCGGCCCCCGCCGCGGCCTGGTCGGCCTCGGGCGGAGCGTCGTCCACGGCGGTCGTCTCGCCGAGCGCCGTGGCGATCATCTGCCGGGCCTGGCGGGTGTAACGGCTGCGGTGCGGGCTGTTCGCGACCGGGCGCAGGGTGATCACCGCGGCCTCGGCAAGGGCCCGGGACATGTAGGCGGCCCCCAGCCGGAGGCGGACATCGAAGGACTGCGGCGCCAGGGCGCGGGCCGTCTCCAGCGTGGTCAGGTCGTTGTCGTTGGGATAACCGGCTTCGTGCCGGCGGACGTCGTTGATGGCGAGGTAGGTGCGGAAGTCGAGCGGGTCGATCTCGTAGGAGCGGGAGAGGTGGCCCAGCGCGGCCCGCCGACGCCCGGCTGCCGCCGAGGGAGCGGCCTCCTTCTCCGCCATGTCCAGCAGAATGGATCCGGCCAGTCGCAAGGCGACGGCGTCGTCCGACCCCTCGGCGACGAGGGGCTCGAGGGCGGTGAAGGCGGCGTCGAGGTCGCCGGTCAACCGGTGGGCGCGGGCCTCGACCAAGGCCGCCATGCGTTCGCCGCGATGGCGGCCGGCGGCGGCGAGGGCGCTGCGGATGAGTTCCGCCCGGAATTCAGCCTCTTCGCGGGCCTCCCGCGCCTTCTGGGCGTCCGATTTCCGCGTCGCGCCGTCGTCGTCCGCCGGTTCCACCTTGACCGGCTCCCGGTCGAGACGCAGGTCCAGCCAGGCCATCTCGCTCTCCGGGCGGGAGAGGGAGGTCACCGCCACCGCCGGCTCCGGGAGGTCGAGCTGCGGCGTCAGGATGTTGATCGGGCCCGACACGTACATCCGGATGTCATGCTGCAACTGTTCGGGGGTTCGCCCCGTGGCCGCCTGCATCGCCTCTACCGAATTCTCGCCTCGCACGACGGCGGCCAGATACTGGCCGAGCATGCGGGTGCGCTCCGGGGTGCTCATGAAGTAGTGCGTCATGGCCCACGCCTGGGCGTAGTACAGGTAAGCGGGGTAGCGGCCCGAGGCCGTGTAGCGCCAGGTCAGCACGTCCTCCATTCGCGCCCAGCTGTTGGCGCCGAGGGTGAGCGCCTGGATGCGGCCGGGGTGGTGACGACCGAACTGGACGCGGTCGGGCCGGACGTCGGCGGTGGAATAGTATTCCGCGAAGCCCTCCACGAACCACGACGGATAGGCGTTGGCCCGCATCTGGAACATGAAATGGTGGGCGTATTCGTGGAACATCACCACGTCGCCGCTCACCGCGTCGGTGTCGACCACGGCATGGATGCGGCCGCTGTTCGGGGAGTAATAGCCGGCGACGGAGCCGCCGATGCCGGGGTAGGCCCGCTCCATGTCGCGCCGCCCGTCGGCCAGAAAGATCTCGAGCTTCGGAATCTGGTGGTCGACCTCGATCGGGTAGTAGGCGCGCAGGAAGGAATCGAACCGCTCGATCTTCTGGGCGTAGCGGCGGATCGTCTGCTCCGGAACGTCGCCGTAGATGATGAAGTGCGCCGTCTCGGCGCGTTTCCATTCGGCGGCCGCGGGACCCGCCGCCAGGCCTGCAAGCAACGCCACGGCCAGGGCGGCGGTCTTCAGGATCGATCCGATGGTCATGAGCGACTCCCCCAAGTCTCCCCCACCCTAACGGCCGGCGGGACCGCAACTCAAGCGCGACCGTCCGGTCCCTCGACGGGCCTGGGCTGGTCGGAGTTCCTTAACCGCGTTCGGGAACGGAACCGCAAGCGCCTGCCGCTAGGGTGGCTTCAACGGGCCGCCATGAGCCCGGCGATGGCAGGTGCCCCGATGCTGTTTCTGTTGAACGACGTGGTGTTCGATCTGGACGAGACCTGCCCGGTCACGCCCGGAGACGCGCGTCGCTTCGACAGCCTCGGCCTCGACTATGTTCTGGAGCTGGGCTGCGAACTGTTCGCCGAGGACCCGCTGCTGCATCGCAACGATCCGCAGCGCGCCCGCCGGCTGGCCTGGCTGATCCACGACCGTTCGCCGGAGGTGAACGCCGCCCTCTTCGCCGCTCCGGCGGCCGGGTGCGCGCCCGAGCTGGTGGAGCCCCAGTTCTGCGCCCTGCCCACCCCGGTGATGCGCCAGCTCCAGAGCCGGGCCTCGAAGGGCCGGCTGGACGCCGCGTCCGCCGACCGGGCCGTGTGGATGCGGCTGGCGGCCTGAGGCCTACTCCGCCACCTTCTCCGTGATGAAATGCCGGCCCTCGCGGTCCTCGATCTCGACGATCCAGAGGTCGGGATCGTAGCGGATCTGCCGCTGGAGCCAGTCGTCCAGTTCGGCTTCGGATTGGCTTTCGACCGGCTGCAGCCACAGGCGTTCGCCGTCGGGCCCGAAGGCTTCGCTGTAGACCCTGGCGCGACGCTGCGAGGTGTCGAACGCCTTGACGATCACCGTGCCCGCGCGGGCGTCGCCCTTGCGCGCCACCGTGGCGAAGGCGCCGCCGATCTCGGCGCGGCGGATGAGGGCGGCCACCCAGACGTCGCTCGACAGAAGCAAATCGCTAACCCTGCTCGGAAACGCGACCGGAACGCCTGATGCGTACCGTGTCGCCCCATGAAGATAGGGCAGAACGCCTTCAGGACCCAAGCCGCGCTGGTCGCGGCGCTCGCGCTGCTGGCTCCGGGAGCCGCCGCCGCGGGTCCCGCAGACGCCTATTACGAACGGGCCTTTGTGATCGCCGCCG
>JANJTI010000166.1 GCA_024711185.1 Brevundimonas sp.
TCCGGCCGGAGCATCTCAAGGCGGAGGCGACCGGGGAGTTGCACGCCAGGGTGACCTTCGCCGAGACCCTCGGCCACACGACCTTCGCCTATGCGGACTATGCAGGCGAGCCCCTGACGGTGCAATTGGACGGCGACCGGCGGCCTCGGGCTGGCGAGACGCTCCGCCTCGCGATTCCGGCGGCGCAGGCGCATCTTTTCGACGTCCGGGGCGAGGCCTTTCCGCGGATCTAGGGGCTTCTTGTTGCATCGCACAAGCCGCAGGCCGTAGATGGCCCGATGCCCTCCCCGGCCGAACTGACTGTCGATCTGTCGGCGCTCGCCGCCAACTTCCGCACCCTGGAGAAGGTGGGCGGGGTTCCGGTCCATCCGGTAGTCAAGGCCGACAGCTACGGACTCGGCGCGGCCGCCTGCGCGCGACGGCTGATGAACGAGGGCGCCAGAACCTTCTTCGTCGCCCGGACCCGCGAGGGCGAAGCCCTCCGCGAGGCGATCGGCGCCGACCCCACGATCTATGTGCTGGACGGCTGCGCCGCCGGGCGCGCCGATCGGTTGCGGGCCGCGCGCTTGCGGCCGGTGATCAACACCGCCGCGCAGCTCTCCGAATGGCGCGAGGCGGGCGGCGGCGCGTGCGGGCTGCAGATCGACACGGGGATGAACCGGCTCGGCTTCCGTCCCGAGGAGGCGCCCGGGCCTTTCGACGGCCTCGAGCTGGTCCTCAGCCACCTCGCCTGCGCCGACGACCCCGCGGAGCCGATGAACGCCCGCCAGAGGGACGCCTTCGCCGCGGCGGCGCAGCGATATCCGGGTACAGTGCGGTCGTTCGCCAATTCCGGCGGAATCTTCCTGGGCGCGGAGTACGCCTTCGACGCCCTGCGACCGGGAATCTGCCTCTACGGCGGCGGCCCCGAAGGGCGGCCCGACCCGCGCATCCGCGCGGTGGCGACCCTGACCGCCGAGGTGCTGCAGGTGCGCGACGTGCCGACGGGGGAGACCGTCGGCTACTCCCGGACCTTCACCGCCGTGCGGCCAAGCCGCATCGCCACCTGCGCGGCGGGGTACGCCGACGGCGTGCTGCGCAGCTACAGCCCGGAGGGGCGGGTCTTCGTGGCCGGCGAACTGCGTCCGATCGTCGGGCGGGTCTCTATGGACGCCTGCGCCGTCGACGTGACGGGTCTGGACGTCGCCGTCGGCGATCGCGTCGAGCTGTTCGGGTCCAACCGGCTGCTCGATGACGCCGCGACCGCCGCAGGAACCATCGCCTACGAACTGCTCAGCGCGATCACCTCCCGGGTCCCCCGCGGCTACACCTGAGGAACGGCCGCGTCCGGCTCGCCGGGTGATCGCCTACGTCATAAACGGTCGTACCCGGTGGAACACCCCCTGCCCCGCCGGCCTGGAACGATGTAAGCCGCACCCATGGCTCGGGATGGCGCGATCTATGTCTGTCAGTCTTGCGGAGCGGTGCACGGCAAGTGGTCCGGGCAGTGCGGCGCCTGCGGTCAGTGGAACTGTATCGTCGAGGAGAGCCGTTCGGCGCCCCCGGGCGCGCTGAAGCCGGCGGCGACCAGCCGGGCGCGCGGCGTCCGGTTCGAAACGCTGCAGTCCGACACGCCGGAGCCGCCGCGAATCGTCACCGGCGTGACCGAGTTCGACCGGGTCTGCGGCGGCGGCGTGGTGCCGGGCTCCGCGATCCTGCTGGGCGGCGATCCCGGCGTCGGCAAGTCGACCCTGCTGCTGGAGGTCACCGCGAAGGCGGCCATGGCCGGGGCGTCGGTCGCCTACATCTCCGGTGAGGAGGCGGTGGAACAGATCCGGGCGCGGGCGAAGCGAATGGGCCTGGCGTCGGCGCCGGTCAACCTCGCCTCGGCCACGGCCCTGCGCGAGATCGTCGGCACGCTGAAGCGCGAGAAGTTCGACATCGTCATCATCGACTCGATCCAGACCCTGTGGAGCGACGCCCACGAGGCCGGACCGGGATCCGTCACCCAGGTGCGGGCCTGCGCCGGAGAACTGGTGCGGCTGGCCAAGGCGCAGGGCGTGGCCGTGGTGCTGGTCGGGCATGTCACCAAGGACGGTCAGATCGCCGGCCCGCGGGTGGTCGAACACATGGTCGACGCGGTGCTGAGCTTCGAAGGCGAGCGCGGCTATCCGTTCCGCATCCTGCGCGCCGGCAAGAACCGCTTCGGGGCGACCGACGAGATCGGCGTGTTCGAGATGGGCGACGCCGGCCTGCGCGAGGTGGCCAATCCGTCGGCCCTGTTCCTCGGCGACAGCAAGGAGCGCGCGCCGGGCTCCGCCGTCTTCGCCGGCATCGAGGGGTCGCGGCCGGTTCTGGTCGAGGTTCAGGCGCTGGTGTCGAAATCGGCCTACGGCACGCCGCGCCGGGCCGTGGTGGGCTGGGACACCGGCCGACTGGCCATGGTGCTGGCGGTGCTGGAGGCGCGCTGCGGCTTCGGCTTCGGCGATCAGGACGTCTATCTGAACGTGGCCGGCGGACTGCGCATCAACGAGCCGGCCGCCGATCTGGCGGCGGCGGCGGCGCTGGTCAGTTCGGCGACCGACATGCCGCTGCCGCAGGGCTGCGTGGTGTTTGGCGAGGTCAGCCTGTCCGGCGAGGTGCGGGCGGTCGGCCGGGCCGAGGCGCGGCTGCGCGAGGCGGCCAAGCTGGGGTTCGACCAGGCCCTCTCCCCGCCGCTCGCCATCAAGGACAAGGGCGTGCGCCT
>JANJTI010000305.1 GCA_024711185.1 Brevundimonas sp.
GATCTCCGCCGGATCGAGCGTGGGCCGGAAGACGAGATCGGACAGCACCTGCATCGACAGGGGCAATGTCCCTTCCAGGCCCCGCACCTCGAAGCTGGTCCGCTCGTAGCCGGTGGCGGCGTTGATCGAGCCGCCCTGCGCCTCGATGCGCTCGACGATCTCGCGGGCCCCCATGTCACCCGCGCCCTTGAACACCAGATGCTCGAGGCAGTGCGACCAGCCCGAGGTCGCCTCGTCCTCCCAGCGTGCGCCGCCCCGCACCGCGACCGTGAGGGCGAGGGTGCGCAGACCCGGCATCGGATCGCAGACGACGCGGACGCCGTTCGACAGGGTGTGGAGGCGGGTGATCGGGGCGGTCCTTTGTCCCTACGGCTCCGCGCTCGGCGCGGCCCGGTCTGGGGCGCGTCTGCGCCGGAGCAGGGCGATGTAGAAACCGACCAGGGCCAGCGCCAGTCCGAACCAGGTGATCGCGTAGCCGAGGTGGTTGTTCGTGAAGGCCGCGGGCGGGGCCGAGGGCTGCAGCGCGCCCCACTCCGGGTTGGGGGAGCTGAGAGCGAAGAAGGTCCACTGCAAAAGCGGACCATCGACGCCCAGGGCCGCGCCCATGGCGGCGTTGTCGCGCGCGTAGAAGCGCCGTTCGTCAGCCGCGGCGGCCATGGGGCCCGGCGGCGGGGTGTCGCGCGCTTCGGCGACAATCTGCACCGGCCGGTCCGAAGCCGCGACCGGCGGCCGGGCCGAAATGACGTCGGCGACGAAGCCGCGATCGACCAGGACGGTCCCGGCCAGACCGGGATCGCGGCAGGCGGAGATCAGCCGCACGCCGGCCTGGCCCTCATGGATGCTCTGCAGCTCGACCCACGGGGCGGAGGCCAGCCCCGGGCAGAGCAGCACCACCTTGCGGAACTCGGCCCGATCGGAGGCGAGCACCGCGGCGGCCGGGGCCGGCGGGAGGGCGGCCGCGGCCGCGGCGTCGGCGATCAGCGTCTGTTTCCACTGCATCCGCTGGACCTGCCAGACGCCGAGGCTGACGAGCAGGACGAGGAGCATGGCCGTGACGGCGGTCAGGAGCCAAGGAAAACGGGCGCGGTCGTCAGCCACGGCGGGTCGCCTCGCGCATCTGGAGGGCGATCATCAGCCCCTTCGCGGGCCGCATCAGCCCGAACGACAGCCCGGCCACCAGCGGCAGGGCCGCGGCGGCGACCGCCCACACTGGCGGATTCCAGACGATCTGCACGACCAGGGCCGTGAAGACGACGGGGGCGCCGGCCGCCTGCATGACGAAGACGGCCGCCCCGTCGCCCGTGTTCAATCGGCGGAAGTCATGGCCGCAGGACTCGCACGTCTCGACCACCTTCAGGAAGCCCGCGAACAGCGGGCCGCGGCCGCAATCGGGGCAGCGGCAAAGCAGACCGGCGCGGATCGGGTCGATCCGCGCCGGCTGGCCGAGTGAAGCTGTGGGGTCTTCGATCAACCGAAGGTGACGTAGACGAAGGCGAACAGGAACAGCCAGACCACGTCGACGAAGTGCCAGTACCAAGCCGCCGCCTCGAAGCCGAAATGCTTCTCGGGGGTGAAGTGGCCGGCCAGCAGGCGCAGCAGGCAGACGAACAGGAAGATGGTCCCGATCAGCACGTGGAAGCCGTGGAAGCCGGTCGCCATGAAGAAGATAGAGCCGTAGAGGCCGGTCCCGGCCGCTTCCTCGTTGAAGAACAGGTGCTCGTGGATGATGTGCTGGTACTCGTAGGCCTGAACCGCGGTGAACAGCACGCCCAGCGCCACGGTGATGATCAGGCCGGTGCGGGCGGCGTTGCGGTCGCCGTGGGCGAGGGCGTGATGAGCCCAGGTCACCGTCGTGCCCGAGAGCAGCAGGATCACCGTGTTGAGCAGCGGCAGCTGCCAGGCGTCCAGGGTCTCGACGCCCTGCGGCGGCCAGGTCGACCACTTGCCGGCCACGTCGGCCCAGGCGCCGACCTCCGGGATCAGGGTGCGCGCCTCGTTGAAGAGGCTCATCTCGAAGAACATCCAGAAGAAGGCGGCGAAGAACATCACCTCGGAGGCGATGAACAGGATCATGCCGTAGCGCAGGCCGAGCGAAACGACCGGGGTGTGGTCGCCCTGGTGGCTTTCCTTGATCACGTCGGCCCACCAGCCGAACATCGACACCAGCACGCCCGCCAGCCCGGCGAAGAACAGGGCCTTGTCGCCCTTGGTCAGCAGGGCGTCCGACAGCGGTCCGGCGCCTTCGGCGGCGAGACCCTTCATCCACACCACCGCGCCGATCAGCATGATGGCCGCGGCGAGCGAGGACACCAGCGGCCAGGGGCTGGGGTTCACCAGGTGGTAATCGTGATGCGGGGTCGCGTGGGCGTCGGCCATCGGGGTCTCTTGAACGGTCGAGAGTCGTTGGTGTGGGCTATAGCGTCGGCTATCCGGCCGCGCCAGAGGCAGCGGCTCCGTTTGCGGCCTGTTCGAACCCTTCGGTCGGATAGAAGGTGTAGCTGAGCGTGATTTCCGCCACGCCGCGGCTCTCGCGGTCGGTCGCCATCTCGGGCGCCACGAAATACTGGACCGGGAATTTCACCGTCTGACCCGGCTGCAGGATCTGCTCCTCGAAGCAGAAGCACTGCAGCTTCTGGAAGTACGGCCCGGCCCGCTCGGGGACAACGTTGTAGGCGGCCTTGGCGCTGATCGGAGCGTCCGAGGTGTTGGTGACGTCGAACAGGGCGATGCCGGTCTCGCCAATGCGGACGCGCTGGCTGACCTGTTCGGCGCGGAAGGTCATCGGCAGGCCGCGCACATTGGTGTCGAAGCGGATCAGCACCGTTTCATCCAGCTGCACCGCCGGGGCGGCCTCGGCGCGTTTCACCGTCCCGTCGAAGCCGGTCACCTGGCAGAACATCCGGTAGAGCGGCACCGCCGCAAAGGCCGCGCCGGTCATGGCCATGACTCCGCCAGCGCAGGCGATGGCGATGAGATTGGCGCGCTTCATCGCACGGCCTCCACCGTCCGGCCCGCCGCCTCGGCCTCGACGCGGTCGTCGATGTTCCGCTTCAGGTTCAGAACCGTGATGGTGAAGACCAGCACGATGAAGGCCACCAGGCCGCCGGCGATGGCGAGGTTGCGGCGCTTGCGGGCTTCCAGTTGTTCGGGGGTCAGGCGCATCGGCTTACAGGCTCACGGTCCGGGTCAGGCTCTCGACCAGCAGGGCCGCGAACAGGGCCATCAGGTACAGGATCGAGAAGGCGAACAGGTTGCGGGCCGGTTTGGCCTCGGCGCGTACATCATACAATGCGGCCTCTCGCCCCACAGCCTCGGCCTTGTCGGGCTGGTCCCCGGCGCGCGAGCGCCAGAGGCGGAAAGCGAGGGCGAGGAAGGCCAGGCCGCCGGCCGCCGACACGATCAGATAGACCGGGCCGCCCAGCCCGGTCAGGCCCGGCGCGATCGCCACCGGCACGAACACGAGGCTGTAGAGCAGGATCTGCAGTCGGGTGCTCTTCGCGCCGCGCGCCACCGGCATCATCGGAATGCCGGCGCGGGCGTAGTCGCCGGCCGAGTAGAGCGCCAGCGCCCAGCTGTGCGGCGGCGTCCACAGGAAGACGATCAGGAACAGCAGCCACGGCTGCCACGGCGCCTCGCCGGTGGCGGCGGCCCAGCCGATGACCGGCGGAAAGGCGCCGGCGGCGCCGCCGATGACGATGTTCTGGGGGGTCCGGCGCTTCAGCAGCAGGGTGTAGAAGACGGCATAGTAGAGGATGGTCAGCAGCAGCAGGCCGCCGGCCAGCCAGTTGGTGGTCATCCCCAGCAGCATGACCGAGAACACCGACAGGATGGCGCCGAAGGCCATGGCGTCGTTCTTGCGCACCCGGCCAGCCGCCACAGGGCGTCCCCGGGTGCGGCGCATCAGGGCGTCGGTCTCGCCTTCCAGCGCCATGTTGAGAGCGCCGGCCGCGCCGGCGCCGACCGCGATGCACAGCAGGGCGATCATCGCCGAGAGCCAGCCGATGCCGCCGTCGGCCACCACCAGGCCGGTGACGGCGGTGAAGATGACCAGCGACATCACGCGCGGCTTGAGCAGCTGGAAGAAGTCTTCCGGCTGGGCCGTCGAGATGGCGGGGGCGGCGGCGGGTTCGGTCATCGGCTGTCCAACGCGCTCAACTAGCGCGAAGCGCGGTAGCGCACAAAATGCGTGGGGCCGCTCCTGCGCAGGAGCGGCCCCCGATCGGTCTCTCCGGACGGGCCGGTCCCCTTAATGCTCGTCGCGCTTGACCACCGGCAGTTCGTTGAACTGGTGGTGCGGCGGCGGCGAGGACAGGGTCCACTCCAGCGTCGTGGCGCCCTCGCCCCACGGATTGGCCACGCCCTTGCGGCGACGGACCGCCGCCTCGAGCAGGACGACCAGGAAGATCACCACGCCG
>JANJTI010000194.1 GCA_024711185.1 Brevundimonas sp.
TGGAGCTCGCCTCCGGCGAGGTCCGCGCCGGCCTCGACCTGCAGGGACTGGTGCGCGACGCCAAGGCCTTCCGCGCCGGCGTCGACCGGCTGTCGCAGCGCGCGCCGGCCTTCGCCATCGAACAGTCCGCTCTTGCCGGCCTGTTCGACGAACATGCCGAGGAGGCCGCGGCCGCCCACGCCGCCGCGCGGTTCGACCTCTACGCCGAGGAAGGCGACGGCCCGTGGTCCGGCGGCCCCGGCGCCCAGGGCGCTGTGGCCTTCGAGCGCGTTCGACGCGCCGTCACCGAGAAGATCGTGCTCGAGGAGCCCCTCATCCGCTCGCTGGACGCGCGCCGTCTGGCCGAGCGCGCCGCCGCCTTCGAGGGCCTGTTCGACAAGCCGGCCGTCTTCCGTCGCAAGGACAAGGCCACGACCATTCGCGGTCCGCTCGACCTGCTGGACGCGGTTCTCGACGCCGGCAAGAAGGGCATCGCCATCCAGCGCTACAAGGGCCTGGGAGAGATGAACCCGGAGCAGTTGTGGGAGACCACGCTCGACGCCAACGCCCGCACCCTGCTCAGGGTCGAGGTCGAGCACGAGGACGAGGCCGCCGACCTGTTCGCCAAGCTGATGGGCGACGTGGTCGAACCCCGCCGCGAGTTCATCCAGGAGAATGCGCTGGACGCCGCCGTCGACGCCTGAACAGCCTCAGGGCCGACCGGCGTCGACGAAGGCGCGTACGGTCGGCCAGGTCGGCGGATTGGCCCGCGCGCCGTCGCAGGCGATCTGCTTCAGGTATTCCGGCATGGTGTTGGCCCGGACCGGCGTCCACTCCGCCCCCTCTTCGGGAAAGCGCTCGGCTTCGGTCCCGTCCGGACCCATCTCGATGGTCCCGGTCGCCCGCCAGCGATTGCGCCCGCACTCGAACTCGTAGGTCTCGATCGTGTGGCTGTAATCTCCAGCCTCGCCGCGCAACGGCACCATGGCGATGCGGATCGAGGTCGCCGCGCCGTTCACCGCGATGCTGTCCACATCGGCCATGAAGACGTTGTTGGTGCTGCGCGAATATGCGTTCCATGTCTCCGCTGCGGCCGGACTCGCCGCCGTGAGCCCGGCCAGCGCCGCGACAAGCATGCTCCTCATGTCCATCTCCCCGGATCCTCGCCCCGCCTCATGATGCGCCGTCGCGCGCCGTTGGCAAGGGGGAACGCCGCGGCCTCAGGCGGCCCTGAGCGCCACCTCGCGACCGGCGACCAGCGGCTCGAACAGGTGCCGCGCCAGGTGCCGCACCACGGGGACGGCCACCCCGTCGCCGGCGAGATGGCAGGCGGCGCTGTGGGAGGCGGGCAGGCGATAGCTGTCGGGCAGGCCCATCAGACGCGCCATCTCGCGCGCGCTCATCAACCGCGAGCGCACGCGTCCTTCATCGACGATCAGCAGGGTCTGGCGACTGGAGCCGCCCCCCGGGGTGCGCAGGCAGCCGGCGAGGTCGAAGCGCACCTCCGCCCGCTGGGCCTTGCCGCCGTCGGGCGTCCTCCGGGTACGCCGGTAAAGCGCTCCGACCCGGCGGCCGCCGGCGGCCCGGGCCGCCTCCACCTTGGCCTGGTTGACCGGGGACATCAGCCCGAGGAGCCGGCGGGTCTGTTCGTCCGAATGCCAGGGCAGCGCCGCCCCGTCCGCCTCGATCAGGTCGGCGAGGCCCGGGGGGGCTGCGGCCGGAACCGGCAGGCGCCACCAGACCATGCGCTTCGCGGTTTCGCGGGGCAGCCGCGCGGCGGCGCGGACCAGCGACGGCGGGTGGAACGGAGCCTCCGGCCCGTGCGCGAGCAGTGCCGGATCGACCGCGACGTCGCCGCGCACGCCGATCACGAACCGCCGCGGCCGTGACTGCGGCAGGAAGCGATCGGCGTTTATCACCAGGGCGCCGAACAGATAGCCCGCATCGGCCCACGCCGCGCACAGGGCGTCGAAGTCGCGTCCGCCGCGGGACGTCAAAGCCCCGCAGACGTTCTCGACGGCGACGATGGCGGGGCCCCGGCCCTCGGCCGCCAGCCCTCGCGCCAGATTCCAGAAGGTATGGAAGGTTCCGGACCGCGCCCCGGCCAGACCGGCGCCGGCGCCGGCCAGCGACAGATCCTGGCACGGGAATGAACCCCACATCAGCTCGGCCGTCCCGGGCAGGTCGGCCGGCGTCAGGGCGCCGATGTCGCCGAGCCTCAGCTCCCCGTCGCCCCAGTTGGCGCGATAGGCCGCCGCCTTGGCGGGGTCGATGTCGTTGGCGAAGCGGCAGCGCCAGCCCTCGCCGAGGCCGGCCCGGACCATGCCGCCGCCGGCGAAGAACTCGTACACCCCGGGCGCGCCGGGCGGGCAGGGCGGCGAATCGGCCATGTGTACAGGCTGCGGCCTCGCCGACGCCGAGTCCATCGGGGAACCCGGGCGGCCGCCGTCCGCTGTGCCGCCATGGCTCCCCGTCTGAAGGTCTTCACCTGGTCCGACGGCTTTCACGCCTTCACCGTCGCCGCCGGCTCCCGTCCGAAGGCGCTGGCGGCGTGGGGCATGGAGCGCGACATCTTCGGCAGCGGCCTGGCGCGTGAGATTCGGGAGGGCCCCGACTACGACGCCGCTCTCGCACGGCCGGGCGAGGTGATCGAACGCGGGCTGACGGTGGACGTCGGCGAGGTGGCGCCGCGGCGCAAATCGAAGCGCCCCGCGACGCCGGTGGCGGCCAGGCGCTCCGGACCATCGCCCGAGGCTCGCGAACGTGTCCGCGTCCTCGAGGCGGAACTCAAGGCGCTGGATCGCGAACAGGCCGCTGCGCGCCGGGAACTCGAGGCCGAGTCGGCGCGGATTGCTCGCGCTCTTGAGCGCCTGACCGAGACGCAGGGCCGCACGCGCGAGCGGCTGCGGACGCGTCTCGAACAGGCCCGGGCCGTGCTGGGCAAGGCGTGAGGCCAGGGTGGGCCGCGAAGCACGCCCGGGGCGACCTGGTCAGGGCGGCGGCGAACGGACGCTGCTTCGCCGCCCGTTTCCGGGTGGCGACGCCGAAGACGGCGAACCTTAACCCGACCGTATCCCCGTCAGCATCGCGCTCAGATCGTCCAGGCCGTAGGGCTTGCTGAGAAGCCGGAACCCCGCCCGGCTGGCCGTCGCGGCCGCCTCGCTGAATCCGGTGGTCAGGATCACCGGAAGGACGGGGTCGAGCGTGCGAAGTTCAGTCGCCAGCCCGAGGCCGTTCAGCGCCCCCGGCATGACCATGTCCGACAGCACCAGATCGAATCGCCGGCCGCCGCGCACCAGTTCCAGCGCCAGGTCGGCGGTGGCTGCACGTTCATGAGTGTAGCCGAGATCTGCGAGCATTTCCGCAACCCCCGCAGCCACGGCGTCGTCGTCCTCGACGAGAAGCACGTGGCCGACGCCCGTTGGACCCGGCATCGCCTGGGGCGCTGGCGGCGACTCCGGGCCGACGGGGAGGGGCTTGTCGGTCGCCGGCAGGCACAGGCTGAAGACCGCCCCACCCTCCGCCGGCGAGGCCGCGGTGACGCTCCCGCCCGAAGAGCGGGCGAAGCCGTAGACCTGGCTCAGGCCCAGACCGGTGCCCTTGCCGACTTCCTTGGTGGTGAAGAAGGGCTCGAACACCCGCCCGATGAGGTCGGGCGGAATGCCGCCGCCGGTGTCGCGCACCTCGATGCAGACCGCCTCCCCCTGCGGTCGCACCGAAACGGTCAGAGTGCCGCCGCCGGGCATGGCGTCGCGGGCGTTCACCGCAAGATTGAGGATCGCCAGCTCCAGTTCACCGACGTCGACCTCTATGGGCCTCAGCGGCCGCTGCACGTCGATCTCGACCGCGATATCCTCGCGCAAGGATCGCTCCAGCAGGATGCGCATGGCCTCGATCTGCTCGCCGACGTCGATCACGGCGGTGCGGAGCGGGGTCTGGCGGGAGAAGGCGAGCAGCTGCCGGGTGAGGCCCGAGCCGCGCTCCACCGCCTGCCGCATTCCCTCCATGAGTGCGCCGCGCCGGACGGGATCGTCGCTCCGCTGCAGCAGATCAATCGCGCTGGATACGACCATCAGCAGATTGTTGAAATCGTGGGCCACGCCGCCGGTCAGGCGGCCGATCGCCTCCATCTTCTGACTCTGGCGCAGGGCCTCTTCCGCCTTCTCCCGTTCGACCATCTCCTGTTGCAGGCGCGCATTGGCCTCTCCCAGCTGGGCGGCCCGGACCGACAGGCTGCGGTTGGCGCGACGCAAGGCCGATTGGGTCAGCGCCAGCACCGCGATCAGCAGCGCGGCCAGCGCCAGCACGAGCATCGTGCCGGCGTTGCGCGAGAACCGCTGGCTGGCCGGCGTATCCATCAGGCGCAGACGCGCGGTGCCGAGCGTCTGCCCGCCCTGGGTGACGGGCCGCACCACGGTAAGCTGTCCGTCGTGGAACCGGGTGGGTGTCGCCCCGCGGGGGGCGACCCGCGGGATCGCCTCGCCGGCGCGGGCGTAGCCGGCGACCAGCCGGTCCTGATCGTCGTAGACGGCGGCCGCCAGCACATTGGGGTTCACCTGCACGGCGTCGACGTAATCCTGGGCCGCGTCGGCGTCGTCGAAGGCGAGAGCGCCGCTCACCGCCGAGGCGAGCAGGTCGGCCTGCGCGCCGGCCTCGCGCGCCAGTTCGAGCTTCATCGCACGCTCATGGGCGACCGAGACGAACACGCCGGCGACGAGCAGCACCGCGAGGCATGCCAGGGCCACGATCGGCAGGCCGCGCGCGCGAATACCGGTGAACCAGCTCATCTCACCCTCGCCCCCGGACGTCGACGGCGAGGTTCAGCAGGCGCGAGCTGAGCTGGAGTCGCGCCCGCTCGGCCGCGGCCCTGTCGATATGGAAGCGGACCCGATTGCTGGCGATCACGAAATGGATCATCGCCCGCTGCGTGGTAACGGCGGAGTCGCTCACCACCAGAACGGCCGCGCCGGGCTCCGGCGCACGGGAGCCCCGCCCCAGGTAGACGATGTGGCACCCGCTCGCGCGTGCTCTCTCGCCGATCCGACGGAGCGCGATGGGTCGACCATGAGCGGTCTGGGCCGCGGCCGCGCTCTCCAGCGACCGTCCGAACGGATCGTGGCCCGCGATGCACAGCGTCAGTGGCGACGACGCCGAGGCGAAGGCCGACGGCGGCCATTCCACGAACGCGGCGAACCGGACCAGGTAGTTGGCCTTGATCTGGTATTCGAGGGATTGCGCGCGGGCCGCCGCCGCCTCGCCCAGAAAGGCGAGGGCCACGAACAGGCCCGCGATGGTCTGTCGGCCGACCACGATCAGAAGCCCGCCTTGAGCGTCAGGTAGGCGCTGCGGCCGAGCGCCCGGCGCCGGTCGGGGTCGCCGGTCTCGAGGCGGGTGTCGTTGATCAGGTTGGAGCCGGTCAGGGCCAGCTCCAGGCCGTTGTCGAGCCGCCAGCCGAGGCGCACATCCGCCTCGACGTAGCCCTCGGTCCCGGACGCCGCCAGTTCGTCCACCGCCCGCAGGTGAACGTCCAGTTCCAGCCGTTCCGTCAGCTGGGCGCGCGAGTTGAGCAGGACCTGCCACGACGGGTCGTCGCCCACCGAGGCGAGGCCCGAGACGTCGGTCTCGCCGGGCTGGAGCCGGTATTCCTTGTCGAGGGTGACGAGGCCAAGGTCGAGGCGCCAGCCGGGCGAGACCTCGTAGCTGCCCCACGCCTCGATCCCGCTGGAATATCCTTCGCCGCCGTTGGCGAACCGCAGCGGCAGGATCGTCACCGGATCCGTCGGCACCGTTCGCAGGTCGGTGTAGTCGTGGTGGAAGGCCGTGACCGAGAGGTTCAGATTGTGCGCGGGCCGCGCCCTGTAGCCGACTTCGTAGGCGGTCAGTTTCTCGGACTGGAAGGTCCCGCCGACGAGGAATCCCGGCAGGGTCAGGTCGCGGTCGATCCTGCTGGCGGTCCGGGCCGCGCGCGATACCGCCCCCCAGACCAGAGTCCCGTCGCCGCGGCTCCACGCCAGCCTGACGTTGGGCAGCACCTCCACCCCGGTGAAGCTGCTGTCCTCCACCTTGACCCCAACCGTCAGGACCAGGTCCTCGCGCAGCGAAATCTGGTCCTGCGCGAACAGGTTGGCCAGGGTGATGCGTCGGCGCGGCGGCTCGAGGGTCGCCGCGCCGGGCGGGCTCGTCAGGGTGTTCTCGACCCAGCGATGGCCGCCGCCCCAGACGATGGCGTGCCGCCCGAGGTCCATCGCCTGCTGCAGCGACACGTCCCAGGTGCGCACCTCTTCCTTCACCGGGCCGTTCACGCGGTCGGTGTGGTCGTAATAGGCCTGCGCCTCGAGGCGACCGGAGTGGCCCACCCCCCGCGACCAGCGGCCGAGGGCGAAACCGCCGCGCAGCGCCACATCGCCGGGCGACTCGTGGTCGTAGACGTCGCCCTGCAGCGTCCAGTCGCCGAGACCGGTGGCCCAATCGGCCCGTCCGCCGGCGCGGATTCCGGCGGCGGCGTCCAGACCGGATCCGCCGCCCGGCATCTGCGTGTCGCTGCGCTCGAAGCCGGTCAGGAACAGCCGCCAGGCGCCCCCGCCGCCGAGATCGCCGCCGTGCCGCAGGCCGACCGTCCGATCGTCCGTTCCAACGCCCGCCGCAAGGGCGGGACCCCGGGTGTCGCGCGCGGAGCGGGTGGTGATGTTGATCACCCCGTTCACCGCGTTGGCGCCGTACAGCGCCCCGCCGGGGCCGCTGATCACCTCGATCCGCTCGATGTCCTCCAGCACCAGCCCCTGGGCGTCCCACAGCACGCCGGAGAACAGGGTGGTGTAGATGCTGCGCCCGTCGATCAGCACAAGCAGCTTGTTCGCCGTCTCGAACGAGTTGAAGCCACGGGCGGTGATTGCGTAGTCGACCGATCCGACCCGCTGCACCTGCAGGTTCGGCGCGAGGCGCAGCACCTCCGGGAGGCTGGCGGCGCCGGAGCGCCGGATGTCCTCCTGCGTGATCACGTAGACCGCCGCGGCGGCGCTGGACAGTTGTTCCGGCCGACGCGACACGGAGGTGATCTGGATATCCGCCAGCTGCTCGAGCGTCAGTCCGCTCAGGTCCTGCGGCTGCTCTCCCCGGGCGTCGGCCCCGGCCTCGCCGCCTGCTCCCAGAACACTCGCGGCGACCAGGCCGGCGATAATCGACATACGTCCACTTCCCCCTTTGACGAGGCCCGCATCGAGGTTCCCGCCGTGAGCGGATAACCGTCCACTGCGGCAAAGGTTGCGCTCGGGGACCGGCCCCGGAATGCGGATCGCCCCGGAGGCGGAGCCGGCCCGCCGATCTCTACGGCCCCTCGCTCTTGATGTTGTATTCCTGCAGGGTTATGGAACGGTTCATAACCAATGAGTAATAGGTCATGGACGCTGCCGACGCCCTGTTCCGCACCCTCGCAGACCCGACCCGCCGGGCCCTGTTCGAGCGGCTGTGTCGCGAGGGAGAACAGACCGTCGGCGCCCTGACCGCGGGCGGGCGCGTGTCGCAGCCGGCGGTTTCGAAGCACCTCGGGGTGCTGAAGCAGGCCGGCCTGGTGCACGACCGCCCCGACGGGCGCCGCATCCACTACAGCGCGCGCCCCGACGCCCTCGCCCCCCTGATCGACTGGACCCGCCGCATGGAGGGCTTCTGGGAGACCCGGCTCGATGGTCTCGAAGACCTTCTGAAGAGGATGGACCAGTGAACGACGCCTCGCTCGCAACCCGCTCCGTTGTCGTGGAGCGCGACTTCCCGTGGCCGCCGGAGAAGCTCTGGCGCGCGCTCACCCAGCCGCACCTGATCGAAGCCTGGTTGATGACGAACGACTTCGCGCCGGTCGTGGGTCATCGCTTCAGTCTGCGCGGCGACTGGGGCGGGGTGCTGGACTGCGAGGTCCGCCTCGTCGAGCCGAACCGTCGCCTGTCGTACAGCTGGGATTTCGCGCACGGCGACCCCGCCTTCGACCTGAGGAGCGTCGTGACCTTCACCCTCGAACCTATCGCGACGGGCACGCGGCTGCGGGTCGAGCAGGTCGGTTTCCGACCCGAACAGAAACAGGCCTTCGGCGGCGCCCGCGCGGGCTGGGCGCGGTTCCTCGAGAAGCTCGAGGATTTGCTGCCCGCCGTGGACTGATCGATTGGAGAAGGAGGAGGGGTGTGATGGGGCTCGAAGGTTGGACGCGGTGGCTGCACCGCTGGGTGTCGGCGATCTTCGTCGCCTGCGTGGTCGCGGCGACGGCGGCCGCCGCAACGGGCCAGGAAACGGACAGCCCGATCTTCTACGCGCCGCTGGCTCCGCTCTCCGTGCTGATGCTCAGCGGTCTCTACCTGTTCGTGCGGCCATGGGTCCGCCGCCGTGGGCCGGGAAAGGCGTAAGGAGATGTCGGAGACGTCCGCGAAACCCGTTCTGCTCTCCGGGGGCAACCCGCAAATTCCCAAGGGCTATGGCGACGCCCCGGTGCAGGCGTGGATCGCCGCCGCCCCGGGTTGGAAGCGCGCCGTCTGGGGGCGCCTGGACCGGCTCATCGGGGAGATCGTCCCCGGCGTGCGCAAGGCGGTCAAATGGAATTCGCCGCTGTATGGCGTGGAGGAGGGGACCTGGTTTCTCGGCGTCCATGTCTACGAACGGTATCTCAAGGTGAGCTTCTTCCGCGGCGCGGAACTGGAGCCGCCGCCGCCGGTCGGCTCGAAGCAGAAGCACGTCCGCTATCTCCACATCCACGAGGACGAGGCGCCCGACGAGGCGCAGTTCGCCGACTGGGTGCGGCAGGCCAGCCGCCTGCCCGGCGAGCGGATGTGAGCCACGAAACCAAGGGAGACCCTGCCAATGCCTCCGTCCGACTCCCCGGCGGTCGACTCTCCGTCCCGTCGGATCGACGAGAAGATCGCGGCGCTGGGCGACTGGCGCGGGGCGACGCTCGCCCGCGTCCGCGCCCTCATCCACGAGGCCGACCCGGCGGTCCTCGAGACGGTGAAGTGGCGCGACGTACCCGTGTGGGAGCACGCCGGCATCCTGTGCACCGGCGAGATCTACAAGGCCGCGGTCAAGCTGACCTTCGCCCGCGGCGCCGCCCTGCCGGATCCCGCACGCCTGTTCAACGCCAGTCTTGAGGGGAACGCCCGCCGCGCCATCGACATCCGGGAGGGCGAGACGATCGACGCTTCCGCCTTCACCGCCCTCATCCGCGCGGCGGTGGAGCTGAACCTGTCGAAAGCTCAGCCGAGCGCGCGCGGCAAATCAGTCTGAGCGGGAAGGAAAGTGGCGCACCCGAAGAGATTCGAACTCCTGACCCCCAGATTCGTAGTCTGGTGCTCTATCCAGCTGAGCTACGGGTGCGCACGGCCGCGAACGGCGAGGGCGGGTCTCTAGCGCACGGGGGGAGAGGGGGCAAGTCCCGGAGGTGCGGTTTTCGGAAGCCTCGTCCGGCGCCGCCCGCCCGCCCGACCGGCCTCCGGGGGTTCCGTTCCGCGGCGCCGCGGGCCAAGGTGCCGTCGCTTCTCCCCGACCTCGCCGAGACCGCCATGACGCCCGACCTGTTCCGACGCCTCCGACCGCTGGCGGTCGCCGCTCTCGCCGGCTGCCTGGCGCTGGCGGGCTGCGCAACCGGTCCCTCGGCCGGGGCGGCGCCCCCTCCGCCGGCGCGGGGCCCGCTGGTGGCCGCGGCCAATCCGCTGGCGGTTGAGGCGGGGATGCGGGTGCTGCGCGAGGGCGGCTCGGCGGTCGACGCCGCGGTGGCGGTTCAGGCCGTGCTCGGCCTGGTCGAGCCTCAGTCGTCCGGACTCGGCGGCGGCGCCTTCATGATGCTGTACGACGCCGCCACCGGCGAGGTGACCAGCTACGATGGCCGCGAGACCGCCCCCGCCGCCGCCACCTCCGAACTCTTCCACGAGGACGGCCGCCCGCTGCCGTTCCCGGAGGCGGTGCTCAGCGGACGCTCGACAGGCGCGCCGGGCGCGGTGGCCATGCTGGGCATGGCGCACGGGGTTCATGGGCGGCTGCCCTGGTCGGGTCTGTTCGCTGACGCCGAACGGCTGGCCCGCGACGGCTTCGTGGTCAGCCCCAGGCTGGCCGGCTTCATCGCCGCGACGCGCGGACAGGCCCGTACCCGCTGGGCGGACCGGTACTTCACGAAGCCCGATGGCGGCCGCTACGTCGCCGGCGACGTGCTGCGCAATCCAGCCTACGCAGAGACCGTGGCGGAGATCGCCGCCGGTGGGCCGGACGCCTTTTACCGTGGCCGCATCGCCGACGAGATCGTCGCCGCCGTCGGCGCCGAACCGCGCCCCGGCGCCCTGACCCATGCCGATCTCGCCGCCTACCGCCCCGTCGAGCGCGGCGCCCTGTGCCGGCCCTGGCGCGTCTGGGTGATCTGCGTCCCGCCGCCGCCCTCCAGCGGCGTCGCGGTGCTGCAGCTGCTGCTGATGGCCGAGCACACCCCGGCCATTCTCGAGGGGCCAGAAAGCGCCGGGGCCTGGACCGCCTTCGCACAGTTGCAGCGGCTGATGTACGCCGACCGCGACCGCTACGTCGGCGACCCCGGGTTCGTGCGCGTGCCCGTGCAGGGCCTGCTCGACCCGACCTATGTCGCGGAGCGCGCGGCGCTCGCCCCGACCCTGACCGGCGCGGCCGCGGCGGGGGGGCAGCCCCGCGGGGGGGGCGGAGGGCCCCCCCGCCCCCCCGGACCCGCCCGCCCCCCCCCCC
>JANJTI010000204.1 GCA_024711185.1 Brevundimonas sp.
CCGGCGCGCCGTCCACCAGCACCAGGGTCTTGCCGGGGCCGGCCCCGCGGATGCGCACCTGGGCGACGCCGCCGAAGGCGCCCGAGCGCACCACGGAGAGGCGGGGCACGTCGGGGAGGATGTCGGCGGCGAAGGCCGCGCCGCGCCGCTCGATAGCGTCGCGATCGAGGGCGCGGGCGCCCGGCGTCTCCTGCGCGATGGCCGGCAGGCGGGTGGCGGTGACCACCACGTCGTCCAGCGGGTCGGCGGGGTCGTCCGGCGCGCCGGCGTGGGCGGACAGGGGAAGCAGCACGGCCGCGGCCGTGGTCAGAAGAAGGGCTCGCTGCATGAGGCGAAGGCTCCGTCGGTCCCCGCGCGAGCGCGTCGCGGCGACGTGGCTGACGACCGGCCCGCCCTCGAGGGCGACGCTGGGACCGGGTCGTCACGACGGTTCACCGCGCCCCTGCCTGGTCCCGGGCAGCGACGGACGACGTCGGCGGCCAGGTCTCCTGGCTTGCGGGTCGTCAAGCGCCGTCCACGCCTTCCCGGTTTCCCAGTGGCGCCGGGGCGAACCCCCGGATCGGACGACGCTCTCGCCGCCTACAGTTGCGGGCACAGCCGCGGTGTTCGACCGCGTTCCCTTAACCGCCTCCCCCGCTTGTCGCAGGACGCCTGAGTCTGTGCAAGACGGCCTGCTGTGGCTTGAGCGCGCAGGCGCATTCCTTCACCCTGTCGCGCTCTCATGAACGCCCCGCTCGTCCCCCCGCCGAAAGTCGCCGATCTGCCGTCCGCCGAGGGCGTGACGCCGGTGATGGCGCAATTCCTGGCGGCCAAGGCCAGCCAGCCGGACGCCATCCTTTTCTTCCGCATGGGCGACTTCTACGAGCTGTTCTTCAGGGACGCCGAGATCGCCGCCGCGGCGCTGGGCATCACCCTGACCAGACGGGGCAAGCACCAGGGCGAGGACATCCCCATGGCCGGGGTGCCGGTGCACGCGCTCGAGGGCTATCTCGCGCGGCTGATCCGGCAGGGCTTCAAGGCGGCCATCTGCGAGCAGATGGAGGACCCGGCGGAAGCCAGGAAACGCGGCTCCAAGGCGGTGGTGAAGCGCGACATCGTGCGGGTGGTGACGCCGGGCACCCTGACCGAGGACTCCCTGCTCGATGCGCGCGGGGCCAACCGGCTGGCTGCGGTGGCGCTGCGCCGGGGGCGGGCGGCCGTGGCGGTGGTCGAGCTGTCGGCCGGCGAGGTCGACGTGGTCGCCTGCGGTCTCGAGGACCTGGGGGCGACGCTGGCCTCGTTCCGGCCGTCGGAGGTCCTGGTCCCGGACCGGCTGTTTGGCGACGAGGGCGCCAAGGCGGCGCTGGACGGGTGCGGCGGGGTGGTCCAGGCCCTGCCGCAGGCGCTGGCCGAGCCGGTCGGGGCCCGGACGCGGGTCGAGCGGCTGTACGGCGTCGCCTCGCTGGACGGGTTCGGAGCCTTCGAGGAGTGCGAGGTCTCGGCGCTGGGTCTCGTCGCCGCCTACCTGGAGACGACCCAGGCCGGCAAGGCTCCGGCGCTCAGGCCGCCGCGGCGCTCGGGCGACAGCGGCTTCCTCGCCATCGACCCCGCCACACGGCTCAGCCTCGAGATCGACCGCACCCAGAGGGGCGAGCGCGAGGGCAGCCTGCTGGCCTGCATCGACCGCACCGTCACCTCGGGCGGCGCGCGGGCGCTGGCCGAGCGCATCGCCCGGCCGCTGCGCGAGCCGATCGCCATCAATCATCAACTGGACGCGGTCGAATGGCTGCTGGAGCGCCGCGACCTGCGCCGCGACCTGCGTGACCGGCTGAAGGCGTCCTCGGACGTGGCGCGAGCCGTGTCGCGGCTGGCGCTGGGACGGGGCGGGCCGCGCGACCTCGCCGCCATTCGCAGCGGCCTGTCGATCGCCGGGGGGGTGGCCGGACTGTTCCCGCCGGCGAGCGAACCCCTGACCGGCCCGCCGGCGCGCATCGCCGCCTGCCTCGAGCGGCTGACCCTGACATCCGAGCTCGGCAGCCTGCTGGTCGAGCTCGCCGCCGGCCTCGTGGCCGAGCCGCCGCACCTCGCCCGCGACGGCGGCTTCGTCGAGCCGGCTTTCCGCCCCGAGCTGGACGAGGCCCGGGCCCTGCGCGACGACAGCCGGCGGGTGGTGGCCGAACTGGAGGCGCGGGCGGTCCGGCAGTCGGGCGTGCCATTCAAGGTCCGCCACAACGCCGTGCTGGGATATTTCCTCGAGGCCTCGGCCAAGGCCGCCGAGCCGCTGCTGCGCCCGGCCGCGGAGAGCCCGTTCATCCATCGGCAGACTCTCGCCAACCAGGTGCGCTTCACCACGGTGGAGTTGTCCGAGCTGGATGCGAAGATCAGCCAGGCCGGACAACGCGCCCTGGCCATCGAGGGCGAGACTTTCGAGGGCTGGCGGCGCACCGTGCAGGCGCTGGCGCAGCCGCTGCAGGCGGTGGCCGAGGCGCTGGCCGAGCTGGACGCCCATGCGGCCCTGGCCGAATGGGCCGAGGAGGTGGGGGCGGTGCGGCCGCAGGTCGACGACGGCCTGTGCTTCGAGGTGACGGCGGGCCGCCACCCGGTGGTCGAGGCGGCGGTGAAGGCGCAGGGCGACCCCTACACCCCCAACGACTGCCGGCTGGACGGCTCGGGCGCGGCCTGCGCCCGGCTGTCGATCGTCACCGGCCCGAACATGGCGGGCAAGTCGACCTTCCTGCGCCAGAACGCCCTGCTGGTGGTGCTGGCCCAGGCGGGCGCCTTCGTGCCGGCGAAGGCGATGCGGCTGGGCGTGGTCGACCGGCTGTTCAGCCGCGTCGGGGCCGGCGACGACCTGGCCCGCGGCCGCTCGACCTTCATGATGGAGATGGTCGAGACCGCCGCCATTCTGACCCAGGCGACGGAGCGCAGCTTCGTGGTGCTGGACGAGATCGGTCGCGGCACGGCCACTTACGACGGACTGGCCATCGCCTGGGCCACCGCCGAGGCGCTGCACGACCGCAACCGGGCCCGCACCCTGTTCGCCACCCACTACCATGAGCTGGCCGGGCTGGAGACGCGGCTGGCGCACGTCTGCAACCTGTCGATGCGGGCCAGGGAATGGAACGGCGAGCTGGTCTTCCTGCACGAGGCCGCGCCCGGCGCGGCGGACCGCTCCTACGGGGTGCAGGTGGCGAAGCTGGCGGGCGTGCCGCCGGCGGTCGTCAGCCGCGCACGCGAGGTGCTCGACCGGCTGGAGGGTGAGAAGGCCGCGGCCTCCAGCCTCGACGACCTGCCCCTGTTCGCCATGGCCGAGCCGCCGCCCCCGCCGAGGGCTTCGGCGGTGGAGGACGCCCTGTCGGGCATCGACCCGGACGACCTGACCCCGCGCGAGGCGCTGGAGGCGCTGTACCGGCTCAAGGGGCTGGCGGGGCGGTGAGCGACGACCTCGACGCCCGGCTGGCGGCCGCGGCCTCGGCCGCGGACGTGCGCCGGGCGGCGGCGGAGATCCTGCGCGAGAGCTGGGACGCCGGGCGGGCCCGTGCGGCCCGCAAGCTGGAGACCGGCGGGGACGGCGTGGCCGTCGCGCGGCTCTACGCCACGGCCGCCGACGAGATGCTGCAGGCGCTGTGGCGGTTCACGGCCGGGACCCTCTACCCCGCGCCAAATCCGACCGAGGCCGAACGGTTGAGCCTGATCGCCGTCGGCGGCTACGGCCGGGGCGTGCTGGCGCCCTTTTCCGACCTGGATCTGCTGTTTCTGCGGCCGTGGAAGTCGACCCCGCACAGCGAACAGCTGGTCGAGTTCATGCTCTACGTGCTGTGGGATCTGGGCGTGAAGGTCGGGGCGGCGGTCAGGTCCGTCGACGAGAGCCTCGCCCTCGCGAAACGCGACATGACGGTGCGCACCGCCCTGCTGGAGGCGCGGCCGCTGGCCGGAGACGCCGATCTGGCCGAAGGCTTCATCGCCCGCTTCCAGGCGATGGTGCGAAAGGCCGACCCACGGCCGTTCATCGCCGCGAAGCTGGAGGAGCGCGACGTGCGCCACCGCAAGGCCGGGGCCGTGCGCTACCGGGTCGAGCCGAACGTCAAGGACGGCAAGGGCGGCCTGCGCGACCTCAACACCCTGTTCTGGATCGCCCGCTCGCTGGCCCCCGACAGCCCGCTGGGCGCCCGTGTCCTGGACGACCTTCTGACCGCACGCGAGCGGCGCACCTTCGAGGAGTCGTTCGACTTCCTGTGGCGCACGCGCGCCCACCTGCACCTCGTGGCCGGACGCGCCGAGGAGAAGCTGACCTTCGACCTCCAGCCCGAGGTGGCGCGGCGCATGGGATGGCGGGGGCGTGGCGACGAGCCGGCCGTGGAGCGCTTCATGCGCCGCTACTTCATCGTCGCCCGCGACGTCGGGGCCCTCACGCGGGCCATGTCGGCCAAGCTGGAGGCCCGCGAACAGAAGAAGGCGCTCAGCCTGTCGCGGCTGATCCGCGGACGCCGGCGCAAGCTCGGGGTCGAGGGATTCGTGCGGGTCGCCGGGCGCCTGTCGGTGACGGGACCGGAGGTCTTCGCCGACGACCCGGCCAAGCTGCTGGTCCTGTTCCGGACGGCGGACGAGCACGATCTCGACCTGCATCCTGACGCCTTCTCGGCGGTGAGCCGCTCGCTGTCGCTGGCGACGCCGTCGCTACGGCGCGATCCCGAGGCGGCGCGGGCCTTCCTCGATATCCTGGCCCACGGTCAGCGGCCCTACCGGACGCTGACGCTGATGAACGAGACCGGCCTGCTGGGCCGGTTTCTGCCGGAGTGGGGCCGGATCGTCGGCCAGACCCAGTTCAACATGTATCACGCCTACACGGTCGACGAGCACACGTTGCAGGCGGTGGGGATCATCAACGACCTGTCGCGCGGCAAGCTGAAGGCGGAGCACCCCAACGCCTCGGAGATCGTGCACCGCATCGCCGACTTCGAGGCCCTGATGCTGGCCATGCTGCTGCACGATGTCGGCAAGGGCGGCGACCGGGGGCAGCTGGAGGACGGCGCCATCGCCGCCCGCCGCGCCTGCGACCGGCTGGGGCTGGACCCGCGCCGCACCGAATTCGTGGTCTGGCTGGTGCGCCACCACCTCGTCCTGTCCGACTACGCCCAGAAGCGCGACGTCTCGGACCCCGCAACGGTGCGGGCCTTCGCCGGGCTGGTCGGCGACCCCGAGCGGCTGCGCACCCTGCTGGTGCTGACCGTGGCCGACATCCGCGCCGTCGGACCGGGCGTGTGGAACGGCTGGAAGGGACGTCTGATGCGCGACCTCTACCTGCGCACCGAGGCGGTGTTCCGCGGCGAGGACGTCAGCCGGATCGATCCGCTGGAGGAGTATCCGGCGCTGGTGGCGCGCGCGGCCGAAAGCGGGGGCGCCGCGGAGGTGGTGGCGGACCGGGAAGCCGACGAGGGCGACGAGGTCCGGCCGGCGACACGAGTGGCGGTGGCCGCGCGCGACCGGCCGGGCCTGTTCGCCGACCTCGCCGCCGCCCTCGCCGTGGCCGGGGCGGACGTGGTCGGGGCCCGGGTCGCCACGGCGGCGAACGGCACGGCCATCGATGTGTTCGAACTGCAGGACGGCGCCGGCGCCCCCTACGGAGCGGCCGAGCCGCGGCGGCTGACGCGCCTCACCGCCGCGCTCGAGAGGGCCGCCCGCGGGGAGGCGAGGACGGCTCCGCCGTCGGACCGTCCGAGCCCGCGACGCGCCACCTTTGACGTGCGGCCGGTGGCGCTGGTCGACCTGGAGGAATCCCCGGACGCGGCGGTGATCGAAGCGTCGGGGGCGGATCGTCCGGGGCTGCTGGCGGACGTGGCGCGGGTGCTGGCCGACCACGGACTGTCGATCCGGTCGGCCCACATCGCCGGCTTCGGCGAGCGCGCGGTCGACAGCTTCTACGTCACCGACGCCGCGGGCCGGAAGCCCGAGCCGGGGCCGGCGCTGGAGCGATTGAGGCGGGCGCTGGAGCAGGTGCTGGACCGCCCCGAGCCCGCGGTGCAGCCGCTCTCGGCGCCGGTCCGGGCCAGCCAGCGCGACGTGACCGAGATCCGGCGGCGGCGGCCGCACCGGGCCGTATCGCCCGGCGCGGAAGCAGGCTAAGCCTCGGCGACCTCCCGCCCTTCGAGACCCGCGTGAGTCTGGCCCGCAGCGCCCTGGTGCCGGCGTGCCGGACGGTGGGCCGGCGCGGGCGCGGCGGGGCCCGCGGGGGGGCGGGG
>JANJTI010000258.1 GCA_024711185.1 Brevundimonas sp.
TGCCGCAGGCCTTGCAATGCACCGCATCGGGATCGTGCACCTGAAGGCCGCAACGGTCGCAGGGAAAGCGCACCTTGTTCGGCCGCAGCAGGGTCTGGCCGAGGCGAACGAACAGGGTGACGCCGACCAGCATGATGGCGATGGAGACGATCCGGCCCCAGGCCCCCGGCAGCAGGATGTCGCCATAGCCGGTCGTGGTCAGGCTGGTGACGGTGAAATAGAGGGCGTCGATGTAGCCTGCCATGCCTTCCGAGACGCCGACGAAGCTGGTGTAGACGAAGCCCGTGGCCACGAAGACGAAGGTGATCAGCGCCACCACCGCCTTGGTCGTCTCCTCCACCCGGGTGTCGTCGTAGCGACGTCCGACGGTCCGCCAGAAGAAGTCGGAGTTGATCAGGGTCCACAGGCGCAGCACCCGCAGGAAGCCGAGGTTGAACATCCACGCGGGGAACAGCAGCGTCGCCAGGATGAAAAGGTCGACCCAGACGATCGGCTTCTTGAGCCAGTCCCGCACGTCGGAATAGGCCGAGGCGCGGGCGGCCAGATCGGCGGCCAGAAGCGCCGCTATGACATAGTCGATGACGTAGAAGACGATGCCGCCTTCCCGCAGCAGCGGCGCCGCGATGAAGAAGGCGATGATCGCCAGGTCGACGATCAGCACCGCCAGCCGGAAGCGCACGGCCGTGGGTGAGGCGCCGTGGTACAGGGCGCGCAGCCGCGCGCGCAGGCGCAGCCCCTCGGGCTTGTCCGGACTGTTCGGCGCGGCGGCGGGTCGACCCATGGCCCAGCGATAACGCGCGTCGCTCGCCTGAGGAACCGCCGAACGCTATATCTCCCCGCATGGGTCGTCCCTTTCTCAAGATGAACGGCGCCGGCAACGACTTCGTCGTGGTCAATGCGCTGGAGACGCCGTTCACGCCCACGGCGGAGCAGGCGCGCGCCATTGCGGATCGCGCCACGGGCCAGGGCTGCGACCAGCTGATCGCCATCGAGCCGTCCGACCGCGCCGACGCCTTCATGCGGGTGTGGAACGCCGACGGGGGCTTGGTCGAGACCTGCGGAAACGCCCTCCGCTGCGTCGGACAGGTGCTGATGCAGGCCACCGGCAAGGACCGGGTGGTCATCGACACGGCCGCCGGTCCGACGGTCGCGATGCGCGCAAAGCCCCCAAGCCGCCACGGGGTCTTGCCTTCGGCAAGCCCGAGGACAGGCTCCGGGTCGGGAGGTCCCGAAGGGCCGACGACCGCGGCCCACGTAACAGTCGACATGGGCCGGCCGCGGCTGGCGTGGGACGAAATCCCGCTCGCGGAGGAGATGGATACGCGCGGCATCGAGCTGCAGGTAGGCCCCATCGACGCCCCGCTGGTGCACACGCCCGGCGCGGTCTCCATGGGCAATCCGCACGTGGTCTTCTTCACGGATCGCCTCGACGACGCCTTCGTGCGCGGGACCGGTTCGCTGATCGAGCATCACCCGCTGTTCCCCGAGGGCGTCAACGTCGGCTTCGCCCAGGTGCTGGCGCCCGACCATATCCGGCTGCGGGTGTGGGAGCGCGGCGCCGGCCTGACGAAGGCGTGCGGCACCGGCGCCTGCGCCGCCCTGGTCGCCAGCGCCCGCCGCGGCCTCACCGGCCGCTTGGCCGCAGTGGACGTCGACGGCGGTCGGCTGCTCATCGACTGGGACGAGGCGACGGATCACGTGTTCATGACCGGCCCCGTGGAGTTGGAGCGCACCGGCTCCCTCGAGCTGTGAGCCTCGACGTTCTCACCTTCGGCTGCCGCCTCAACGCGGTGGAGAGCGAGGCCATGCGGGCGCAGGCCGAAGCGGACGGTCTTGAGGACGCCGTGCTGGTCAACACCTGCGCCGTCACCGCCGAGGCGGTGCGCCAGGCCCGCCAGGCCATACGCCGCGCCCGCCGCGAACGCCCCGGCTCGCCCATCCTCGTCACCGGCTGCGCCGCCCCGACCGAGCCGCAGACCTTCGCCGCCATGCCCGAGGGGACGCGCGTCATCGGCAACGCCACCAAGGCGGCGCCGGGCGTCTACCGCCTCGACGGCAAGGCGGCGCGCGCCGCCGTCGGCGACATCTTCGCCATGCCCGCCGCGCCGGCCGCCGCCCGACCGCTCCGGGACCGGGTTCGCGCCCACGTCGCCGTGCAGACCGGCTGCGATCATCGCTGCACCTTCTGCGTCATCCCCTATGGCCGCGGGAACAGCCGTTCGGTTCCGGCCGGCGCGGTGGTGTCGCAGGTGCGCGACATGGCCGCGCAGGGGGTGAAGGAGGTGGTCCTTACGGGCGTCGACCTGACCAGCTGGGGCGCCGACCTGCCGGGCCGTCCGCCGCTCGGGCGCCTGGTGCGCCGCATCCTGACCCTCGTTCCCGAACTACCCCGCCTGCGCCTGTCTTCCATCGATGCGGCCGAGATGGACGACGAACTGCTGGCCTGCTTCGCCGACCGCGACCGCCTGATGCCGTACCTGCACCTGTCGCTGCAGCACGGCGACGACCTGATGCTCAAGCGGATGAAGCGCCGCCACCTGCGCGCCGACGCCCTCCGCCTGGTCGAGCGGGTGCGCGCCGTCCGCCCGGACGTGGCCTTCGGGGCCGATCTGATCGCCGGCTTCCCGACCGAGAGCGAGGCGGCCTTCGGCAATCTGCTGTCGCTGGTCGAGGCGGCCGGCCTCGCCTTCGTCCACACCTTTCCCTACAGCCCACGCCCCGGCACGCCGGCGGCGCGCATGCCGCAGCTGCCGCGGCCGGAGATCAGGGCCCGGGCCGCGGCCCTGCGCGAGGCCGCCGACCGGGCCCTCGTCCGCCACCTCGACCGCCGCC
>JANJTI010000316.1 GCA_024711185.1 Brevundimonas sp.
CGGGCGGCGCGCCGACCCTCGTCTACGACATGGCGACGGGCCGCACCGAGCGGCAGTTTCTCAGCCTCGTCGGCACCTCGACCAACTGCTGCGGCGGCCACACGCCGTGGGGCAGCTGGCTGAGCTGCGAGGAGACCGAGGAGGCCCCCGGCGAGGCGGACGTCGGCAAGCCGCATGGCTTCGTCTTCGAGGTGCCGGCGAGCGCGACCGGTCTGGTCGAGGCCGTGCCGCTCAAGGCCATGGGGCGCTTCGACCACGAGGCGGTGTGCGTCGATCCCCGCACCGGCATCGTCTACCTGACCGAGGACAAGGTCGACGGCCTGCTCTACCGCTTCATCCCCGAGACTCCCGGCGAACTGGTCCGCGGCGGTCGCCTGCAGGCCCTCGGCTTCCGCGACCAGCCGGGAGCCGATTCCACCAACCACGCGACCCGCGTCTGGGCTCCGGGCGACTGGCGCGACGCGGTGTGGATCGACGTCGAGGACGTGGAGAGCCCCGACGCCGACCTGCGCTTCCGCGGCCACGCCGACGGCGCCGTGCGCATCGCCCGCGGCGAGGGAATCTTCTGGGCCGGCGACGGCTTCTACATGACCGCCACCTCCGGCGGGCCGCTGCAGCGTGGCCAGATCCTGCGCTACATCCCCTCTCCCGCCGAAGGCCGACGCGGCGAGGACCGCCGCCCGGGGCGCATCCAGCTGTTCGTCGAAAGCGGCAGCGAGAAGACGCTCAACATGGCCGACAACCTGACCGTCGCCCCGTGGGGCCATCTGGTGGTCTGCGAGGACAACTATTCGAACGATATCCGCAATCACGTGAAGGGCGTCACCCCCGAGGGCGAGGTCTACGCCATCGCCCGCAACGTCTTCACCGGCAACGCCGAGTTCGCCGGGGCCGTGTTCTCGCCGGACGGTTCGACCCTGTTCGTCAACCTCTACTACCCGGGACTGACCTACGCGATCACAGGCCCCTGGACCTCGGTCCGGAAATGAACAGACGCGGCTGCGAACGACGGACCAGCCACAGGTTGACGGTCGCCGCCGCCAGCACCAGGGCGGCGCCCGCCTGGTGCAAGGCCCCCAGCCACAGCGGCACGGCATGGATCAGGGTGACCACGCCCAGGACGGCCTGCAGCCACAGGGCCCCGGCGAGCACGAAGGCGCTCGCGCCGAGCCCCTCGGCCAGACGCCAGCGCCAGGCCTGCACCGCATAGGCCGTCCCGGCCAGCAGCAGGACATAGGCCCCGATGCGGTGGTTGAACTGCACCAGCGCCTGGTCGTGCAGGAAGGCCAAAGCTCCCGCTCCCCACTCGACGGGCGGGAAGAAGGCGCCGTTCATCAGCGGCCAGTCGGTGTAGACGAAGCCGGCCTTGGCGCCCGCCACCAGTCCGCCCAGCAGGCACTGGACGAACACCGCCGCCAGCAGCAGGCCCGCGCCCCAGCTCCAGCCCGACGGCGAGCGTGAGGTCTCCTCGCCGTTCCAGGCCTCCAGACCGGTCCAGATCAGCCCGCCGAAGATCAGCAGGGCCAGGCCGAGGTGCACCGTCAGCCGCTCCGGGGCCACATCGACCCGCTCGCTCAGGCCGCTCGACACCATCCACCAGCCGATCAGCCCCTGCAGGCCGCCCAGGGCCAGCAGGGCGACGCAGCGCCCGATCAGCCGCCGCGGGATGCGGCGCATCAGCAGGAGGATCGCGAACGGCACGGCGAAGGCGACGCCGATCAGCCGGCCCAGGAAGCGGTGCGCCCACTCCCACCAGAAGATGCCCTTGAACTCGCCCAGGGTCATCCCGGCGTTGACCTGCTGGTACTGCGGGATGGCCCGGTACTTCTCGAAGGCCTCGGCCCAGTCAGCGGCGTTCATCGGCGGCAGGGCGCCCATGATCGGCTTCCATTCGGTGATCGACAGGCCCGAGCCGGTCAGGCGGGTGACGCCGCCGACCACAACCATGGCGAACACCAGCGCCGCGACCGCCCACAGCCAGATCGCCGTCGCCCGGCTCTCGTCGCCCCCGAACAAACGCTTCATTCGACGCCCGCTGATCCGCTCGCTACAGTGCCGCCGCGCCACTGGTCGCGCCCCGGCCCGAGCGGTATGCCCGCCGACGACGGCGAGATCGAGTCGCTTTTCGGCGTCCGTTCGCCGCAAGTCAGGAGAGCCGGGTTGCAGTACGCCGACATCGTCATCGCCGCCCTCGGGGCCTTCGTCCTCGCCTGGCTGGCCGACGCCATGACCGGCCGGCGCGGCCTGTTCGCCACCTCCCTGGTTTCGGGCGTCGGCGCGATCGCCGGCTGGTTCCTCGCGGTGCGCGTCTTCGCCGTCTCGACGATGGACCAGTGGGGCTGGCTGCTCTGGTCGATGGCGGCCTCGATCCTCGCCCTGGTCGCCTTCTTCCTGTTCCGGAGCAAGCGCTGATGGGCCCTCGCGCCCGCCGCTTCGTGGCCATGCTCGGCGTGCTGGCCTTTCTCGTCTTCTGGATCTGGGGCGCCATCGCCCTGCGCGGCCTGCTGCCGCCGGGCCAGCTGATCGACCTGGTCGTCTTCGCCGTCGCCGGGATGGGCTGGGGCGTGCCGCTCTACCCGCTGTTCCGCTGGGCCGAGAGAGGGAAGTAGGCGGGGTCCAAGGGAGGAATGGTCGGAGCGACAGGATTCGAACCTGCGACCCCTTGACCCCCAGTCAGTTTTGACTCTCCGCAGCGAGCGGCGATAGTTTATCTTTCCGCTATAAACTATTCTCCTGTTTGCACTTTTTCTGACTTCATGTTTCCCTGAGGTGCATGGGGTTGCCCTCGGTGGTGGCGACACCGTGGCGACAGGAAACAAACTCGGGGTCTCGCCTTGGCTGTCATCGACATCAATCGACTGGCCGTATCCAAACTCGCCAGTGCGCCCGCCGGTACCGTCCATTACGACCGCAAGCTGACGGGCTTCGGAGTGCGGGTAGCCAAGACCGGGACTGTCTCGTACTTCGTTGAGTACCGCCCTGGGGGCGGGGGCCGTCGGATCGCTAAGCGCCGGCTGGTGCTCGGGAGGGAATCTCCGGCGTTCAGGGATGATCCACCTCCTACATTCGCTGCCTACACACCAGACCCCTGTAGCCGGGATACGCGACCAAGATTTTCGCCACGCCCCGCAGTGGACGGCTACTTCAACCGATTTGTAGGGTAGGTCTCTTTTGAAAACTGCCGAGAACCGGGGTCGGCGCCCCTCGCCCGCTGCGGCTCAATGGCAGGAAGGACCCTGAGCCAATGACGTACTGAGCTTTGGAGTTCGATGGAGCTCCACAAGCCAAAATCCGCCGCCGTTCGGCTTGGTGCACGCATGCGAAAGCCCCCGCCTGGCTGAGCCGAGCGGGGGCAGATCGCGGAACTGGATTGTCAGATCAGCAGAACGTCTGGTTTCTACCGATGGTCCACGGCCTCGGCACAGCGAGGGGATCTTGGCAGCGCCGCCTTCAGATCAGGCGGAGTCGCTCCGCATTAGACGCTCTTTCCGCCAGAGCATCTGCCGCCAAGGCAGCCGCGAGCAAGCCTTCATCCCAGCCGGCCGCATTGGGAGCAGGCTCGACGACCGAGAAGCCACGCCGCAGTGCGATCTCGCCAGGGCCTTCGTTGCATCTCCCGACAATCCGGACGCAGGCGATGAAACGGACCTCGTCGTTGTCATCAACTCTCAGGACGCATCCGCTAAAGTGGCGCTCGCCTGCCACGTATCCAGTGTGACGTAGCCGCCCG
>JANJTI010000306.1 GCA_024711185.1 Brevundimonas sp.
GCGTTCCCTCCTGTCGCCCATCGCAGCGCCAGAAACATCATCCCGAAGAGTAGCAACGTCAGGACGCCGAACACGGCGATGATCAAGGCGACGAATTCGTCCCCAAGGACGCCCGGCATGGAGACGCAGGCCCACCACGTAAGCGCCGCCAACCCAAGCGCTGCCAGTTGAGACAATCTGCGCGACGTCATTCATCCCCCCGCAACGCCCTGGCGCGACGGTAAGCGGGAAGCCGGCGGCCGCGCAACCGCAGCGCGTCGGTCGCCGAATGCGGAACCGGCCTTCCCGCCCGCCATTGTTCCGGGGCGCAAGAGGAGAGCCGGATGGTTGCGATCGACGAGGCCGTGGACACTGCGAAGGACGCGGCGACGGACTTCCTGAATGCGGACGGGCGCCACCCGGGGCATGTGCTGCTCGGCGCAGTGCTGACCGTGGGCTTCGGCTTCGCCGCCACCACCCTCGCCCGCCGGACCATCCGGCCGCAGCCGTTGCACGCGGCCGACGGCGGAAAGCCGGTGACCGAGCGGCCGCGCGGCGCGCTGAGCCTGATCCTGCCGGCGGTGTTCTCGGCCACCACCCTTTCGGCGCTGCGGGTCTGGAACGCCCCGCCGGCGCGCGAGCGGAGCCTGGCCATCGGCCTGTGGACCGCGGCGCAGGCGCTGAACGCGGTGTGGATCGCCCTGCGGCCCGCCAGCCGGGGCCTGCAGATCGCCGCGGCGATGTCGAGCGCAGGGATGGCCGCCGCGTTCGCGCACGAGGCTCGCAAGGTCGACGTCGCCGCCGGCACGTGGGCCGCGCCACTGGGCGGCGGAGTGCGGATCGCCAACACCGTGCAGGAAAAGGTCGAGGACCGGCCGACCTTGCACTGAGGGCGCGCCTTGCCTCGGAACCCGGCTTCCTCTACGGACTGCGCCCGATTTCGCGCGCGCCGGACGGTCGGACGCCCGCGCCTCCAGACCTCCGAGATTCCATGAAGATCAACGGCAACACCATCAAGCCCGGCATGGTCCTGCAGCACAATGGCGGGCTGTGGGTGGTCACCAAGGCCAGCCACGTCAAGCCGGGCAAGGGCGGCGCCTTCGCCAACGTCGAGGCCAAGAACCTCGAGACCGGCAACAAGCTGAACGAGCGCTTCCGCTCGGAAGACAAGGTCGAGCGGGTCACGCTCGAGCAGAAGGACTTCTCGTACCTGTACGAGCAGGGCGACGCCCTGGTGTTCATGGACGACGCCACCTACGAGCAGATCGAGCTGCAGAAGGACTGGGTCGGCGACGAGCGCATCCCCTACCTGCAGGACGGCATGAAGGTGGTCATCGAGATGCACGAGGGCCGCCCGATCGGGCTGGAGCTGCCCGAGCAGGTCACCCTGACCGTGGCCGAGACCGAGCCGACCGTGAAGGGCCAGACCGCCTCGTCGTCCTACAAGCCCGCCATCGCCGACAACGGCGTGCGCATCATGATCCCGCCCTACATGTCGGCCGGCGAGCGCATCGTGGTCGACACGACCACGGGCGAGTACGTCCGCCGCGCCGACTAGGGCCTGGAAATCAGGGCCTGGGGCTTGGGTGGCGCTTCGCCCAGGCCCTGGGCCCCAAGCCCCTGCGACCCTTTTTGAACTTCTCCGTCTGTCCGGGCGCTTCCGCCTTGTTGAGGACAGCCGGACCAGGAGATTCCCATGGCCCTCGCCTCCGCCCTGCTGCAAGTGATGATGGACGCGGTCCGCAAGACGGCGCGGCCGATCCTGCGCGACTTCGGCGAGGTGTCGAACCTGCAGATGTCGCGCAAGGGTCCCGGCGACTTCGTCACGGCCGCAGACCTGCGGGCCGAGCAGACCCTGTTCGAACTGCTGACCAAGGCGCGGCCGGGCTACGGCTTCCTCGGCGAGGAGCGCGGCATGGTCGAGGGCACCGACAGGTCGCACCGCTGGATCGTCGACCCGATCGACGGCACGACCAACTTCATGCACGCCATGCCGCACTTCGCGATCACCGTGGCGCTGGAGCGGTTCGCCCCGGACGGCGGCTCGGAGATCGTGGCCGGGGTGACCTACAACCCGGTCATGAACGAGATGTTCTGGGCCGAGAAGGGCAAGGGCTGCTACCTGAACGACGCCCGCATCCGGGTGGCCGCGCGTCGCGATCTGTCGGAGAGCCTGATCGCCACCGGCCTGCCGTTCATCGGCAAGACCGGCCATGCCCAGGCGATCAAGGACATCCACGCCGTCGGCCAGCGGGTGGCGGGCATCCGCCGCCTGGGTTCGGCGGCGCTGGACTTCGCCTGGGTCGCGGCCGGGCGGTACGACGCCTACTACGAGCGCAACCTGCAGCCGTGGGACGTGGCGGCGGGCCTGCTGTTCGTCACCGAGGCGGGCGGGATCGTCACCACCATCGACGCGGACGGCGATCCGAAGACGGGCAAGCAGATCCTCGCGGCGAACACCGAGCTGCATCCGCAGCTGCGCAAGGTGCTGCAGGGGGCGTGAGCCCCTCCCCTAGCCGATCAGCGCCCGGGCGGCGGCGCGCGCCTCGTCCGTGATCGTCGCGCCCGAAAGCATCCGGGCGATCTCTTCCAGCCGCTGCGCCTCGTCGAGGGCGTCGACCGTGGTGGTGGTCAGGCCGCCGGCGTCCGACTTGCGCACCTTCCAGTGGGCGTGACCGCGGGCGGCGACCTGGGGGCTGTGGGTGACGACCAGCACCTGGGCGCCGCGCGACAGGCGCTGCAGGCGCGTGCCGACCGCCTCGGCCACCGCGCCGCCGACGCCCTGGTCGACCTCGTCGAAGATCATCACCGGCTGGCGCTGGTTCTCCCGGCCGGCCAGCGCCGCCTTCATGGCCAGGGCGAAGCGGGCCAGCTCCCCTCCGGAGGCGATGGCGTCCAGCGGCCCGAAGGCCGTTCCGGCATTGGTGGCGATCTCGAAGCGCACGGTTTCCGCCCCCAGCGCGCCCCGCCGGCCCTCCGCCACCGGCTCGAAGGCGACGCGGAAGCGGGCCCGCTCCAGCTTGAGAGGGCCAAGCTCCTCCATCACCGCCGCGGTCAGGCGCTCGGCCGCCGCCTCGCGGGCCGAGGTCAGCAGGGCAGCGGCGAGATCCCAGCCCTCGCGGGCCGCGGCGGCTGCGCGCTCGGCGGCGGTGATCGCCTCGGCTCCGTCCTCGATCAGGCGCAGCTGCTCGCGGAAGCGCACGCGCAGCACCGGCAGCAGCTCGACCGAGGTGTTCAGCTTGCGGGCCGCGGCGCGCAGGGCGAACAGCCGCTCCTCCGCCTTGTCGAGCCGGCCGGGCTCGAAGTCGAAGGCGTCGGCGGCGGCGTCGACGGCGGCGATGGCCTCCTGGGCCTCGACCAGGGTGCGGTCGATGGCCTCGGCGGCGGCCGACAGGCGCTGGAGGATCGGATGGTCGGGCTCGGCCCCGGCCTGGCCGGCCCTCTGGCGGGCGTGCTCGACCGCGCGCAGGGCGGCGGCGAGGTTGCGGGCCAGCTTGTCGCCGCCCAGCTGGGCGCGCGCGTCCGACAGGTCGGCGATAGCCTTCTCGGCGGCCCCCAGGATGGCGCGCTCGCCGGCCAGTTCGGTCTCCTCGTCCGGCTGCGGATCGAGGGCGTCGAGGTCGGCGAGGTTGTCGGCCAGCTCCCCCGCGCGGGCGGCGGCGTCGGCCGCCTCGGCCTTGAGCGCGGCGACCTTCTGCTCGGCCGCCTTGAGCCGCTCGGCCGCCTGCGCCACGCCCTCCAGTTGCGGTTGCAGTCCCCCATAGGCGTCGAGCAGGGCGCGGTGGGTTTTCCAGTCCAGCAGGCCCACGGTCTCGTGCTGTCCGTGCACCTCGACCAGCGCCTGGCCGATCTCACGGAGTGCGGCGACCCCGGCGGGCTGATCGTTGACGAAGGCGCGGCTGCGACCGTCCGCGGTCAGGGTGCGGCGCAGGATCAGCTCCTCGCCGGGCGCGACCTCGAAGCCCTTCTCCGAGATCAGCTCGATCAGGTCGGGGTCGTCCGGGGCGGCGAAGACGGCGGTGGCCGAGGCCTGCCTGGCGCCGGCGCGGACCAGGCCGGCGTCGGCGCGCGCCCCCAGCGCGAGACCCAGGGCGTCGAGGATGATCGACTTGCCGGCCCCGGTCTCGCCGGTGAGTACGGTCAAGCCGCCGTCGACCTCGAGATCCAGCGCGTCGACCAGCACAATGTCGCGGATGGACAGGGCCGTCAGCACGGCCGTCTCCTCGCGGGGACGGCGCGGCCGGAAGGGCGGGCAAGCGGACTGGGCAAGACGAATCGGTCTCCGGCGACGCCGGAGAATGCGAAGCAACGGCCGCCCCCG
>JANJTI010000364.1 GCA_024711185.1 Brevundimonas sp.
GGCGTCGGCCGTCCGGACGGCGACGCCCCGCCGGGCCGCTGCGCCTATCAGGGCGCGCCCGGCGCCTTCAGCCACGAGGCCTGCCTCGATCTGCGCCCGTGGGACGAGCCGGTTCCCTATGACACCTTCGAGGCGGCGCTCGGCGCGCTACGTCGAGGGGAGGTGGGCTGCGCCCTGATCCCGGTGGAGAACTCCAGCATCGGCCGGGTCGAACCCGCCGCCACGCTCGTCGAGCAGTCCGGACTGCCCATCGTGTCGGAGGTGTGGCGGCCGATCCGTCTCGCGCTCATGGCCCCGCATGGCGCACGCCTGCCGGACATTCGCGTCGCCGAGAGTCATCCTGCGGCGCTGGATCAGTGCGTCCATGCCCTGTCGGCGCTGGGCATCGAGGCGGTGGAGGCCTTCGATACCGCGGGCGCGGCGCGGGCCGTGGCCGAATCCGGAGACCCGGCCCGGGCGGCGGTCGCCCCCGCCCGCGCGGCCGAGGTCTACGATCTGTCGATCCTGCGCCACGACCTGCAGGATTCGTCCGACAACCGCACCCGCTTCGTGCTTCTCAGCGGCGAGGGCGCTTGACGCCGGCGAAGCGATGCGGATGTTGAGGGTCATGGTTCGCTCGCAAGCCTTCGCTGCGACTCTCGCTCCGCGCTTCCGCGCGGCGGCGGACCTGTATTTCGGCTTTCGATACGCCGGCTGAGGCGTCGGGCAGCGCGTCCCGGCCGCCTCGCCGGCGACCGCTCCGCCCGGGAGCGGCGGCTCGCAAACCTTTCTCGCCGTATCGAACGAAAGCCCATTCCCGTGATCCACGCCATCAAGCCCGCCTTGCAGCAGGTCTGGCCGCCCGCCGACCGCCCGCCTGACGACGTCAGCCCCGAGCACATGGCGCTGGCCGCCCTGCGCCACGAGATCGACCTGCTGGACGACGGGATCCTCGCCCTGTTCGAGCGACGGCTCGCCATCGCCGCCCGCGTCGGCCGGGCCAAGGACGCGCCGGCGGGGCCGCACCTCAAACTGCGCCCTGATCGCGAGCAGGCGGTGCTGCGCCGGGTGGTCGCCCGCGCTCACCCGGACAACCGCGACGCCGTGCAGGCCCTCTGGCGCGAGGTGGTCGGCCACGGCCTGACCCGCCAGGGCGCGACTCGGGTCCAGGTCTGGGCCCCGGTCGAGCCGGTCCGTGCGTTCGACGGCGCGCGCCGGCGCTTCGGCGGGGCGGCCGACATACGTCTCGTCGGGACCCCGGAGGTCGCGCTGCGATGGGCCGCCGAAGGGCAGGGGGCGGCGGTGCTCGCCATCAACACTGGCGAACCATGGTGGATCGAGCTTCGCCGCCGGTGGACGTCGCTGACCGTCTTCGACGGGCTTGGCGGGGTCGTGCCGACGGCTCTGGCGGTGGGCAAGATCGATCCCGCGGCCCTCCCCACGGGACGGCAGGTTCTCGTCAGCGCCGGGGGCGACGCCGGGGATGGCGGCGGGGCGCGTCGGGTCGGGCTGGCGACGCACCATGGGTGGACCCTGTCGCTGACCGACGGGCCGGCCTCCGTCGGCGGGCCCGAAGGCTGCGTCGGCGCGATCGCCTAGATCGCCATGTTGTCGATCAGCCGGGTGCGGCCGATGCGGGCGGCGGCGAGGATGCGCGCCGGCGCGTCGACCGTGCGCTCGAATGTCGACAGGTCGTCGGCCCGGCGGATGGCGACGTAGTCGACGCTGTCGAAGCCCGCCGTCAGCAGGGCGTCGGCGGCGTCGGCCTCGACCGCTCCGACCGCCTCGCCCGCTGCGGCGCGGGCGCCGGCCTCGGCCAACACCCCGTTCAGCCGTCGCGCGGTGGCCAGTTCCCCGACCGTCAGATAGGCGTTGCGGCTCGACAGGGCGAGCCCGTGCCCGTCGCGCGCGGTCGGCAGGCCGACGATCTCCACCGGCAGGTCGAGGTCGCGCACCATGCGGCGGACCACCATCAGTTGCTGCCAGTCCTTCTCGCCGAACACCGCCAGGTCCGGCTGCACCTGGTTGAGCAGCTTGGCCACCACCAGGGCGACGCCGCCGAACATCTGCGGCCGGAACGCGCCCTCCAGACCCTCGGCCGGGCCGCCGACCTCGATGCGCGTGGTCGCCCCCGCCGGATACATCTGGTCCACGCCCGGGGCGTAGAGCAGGTGGCACCCGGCCCCGGCCAGCAGCTCCGCGTCCTTCGCCTCCTGCCGGGGGTAGGTCCCCAGGTCCTCGTGCGGGGCGAACTGGGTCGGATTGACGAAGACGCTGGCCACCACCCGATCGGCGCGGTGGATCGCCTCGCGCACCAGCGAGAGGTGTCCCTCGTGCAACGCTCCCATGGTCGGAACGAAGCCGACCGTGAACCCCTGTCGCCGCCAGCCGCTTACCGTCTCGCGCAGCTCGGCGATGGTGCGCGCCACGGGCAGGGCGGAGGTCTCGAGGTCGGCCATGGTGAACGAATTAACCCTGCGCATTAGGCGTGATCGTGAACCGCGTTGCAAAGCTCCGCGTGCCACGGTCCGGCTTATGACGCCGCGTCTTCCGTTCCGTCCAGTGCTCGCCCTGCTTCTCGCCACGGGCCTGACAGCCTGCGGCGTCGTGGAAAGCGACCCCGACCGCTTCGAGAACCTCGCCGAACGCGTAGCCGCCATCCCGCTGGACAGGGCCGACGCAGCCGCGCCCGCCGCGCCCCGCGGGCCTGTCGCCGGGGATGCCGGGCTGCGGCCCGCCCTGCGTGTGGAAGTCCTCGATCCGCACGCCCTGTGGGACGCCCGCGACGGCGTCGTCCAGGCGGCGAGCGCCCGCGTGGCCGCTGCGGCCGCTCCGGCCCTTGTCGAGGGCGCCGTCGGCGAGGTCCGCTCCCGTATCGACGGCGCTACGCAGCGGGCATCGCTACGGCCCGCGCTGCGCGTCGTCGAGGACGATCGCCCCCTCGTCCAGCTGGGCGCCTACTCCAGCGAGGCGGCCGCCCGCGCCGCCTGGGCCCGCCTGCAGGCCGGGCCGGCCGCCGGGGCGCTGGACGGCCTGACGCCGGTGCTCGAGCCCGTCGAGGTCGGCGGTCGCCGCCTCGTCCGTCTCAAGACCCCGGCCCCCGCCGTCGGCGCCGCCGCCCTGTGCGCCGCGGCCGGCGTCGACGATCCGTGGTGCCGGCGCGCCGCCTGACGGCAATTCACAGCTTCGCCGGGGACCCCGCGTTGACGCCGCTGCCGCCGGCGGCGACCCTGTCGTCCCATGACCGCGGGTTCGAGTCGGCGGTCGCTTCAGGATTCGAATTCCATGGCTGACCCTGTGGTCATCGTCGTCGGCAACGAGAAGGGCGGGGCGGGCAAGTCGACCCTCGCCATCCACATCGTCACGGGCCTGCTTCACGCCGGCAAGCGGGTCGCCATCATCGACCTGGACCTGCGCCAGCGCTCGATGTCGCGTTTCTTCGCCAACCGCGCCGCCTGGATGGCCGCCAACGGGCAGATCCTGCCCATGCCGGTCGAGCCCGACATGGGCGACGGCAAGGCGCTGGCCCGCGCCGGGGAGGCCGAGCAGCTCGCCCGCTTTGAAGCAGCCTTCGGCGAGGCGAGGGGCGTCGCCGACGTGGTCCTGATCGACACGCCGGGCGGCGACACCGTCCTGTCCCGCGCCGCCCACGGCCTCGCCGACCAGATCGTCACCCCGATGAACGACAGCTTCGTCGACTTCGACCTGCTGGGCCAGGTCGACCCGGTCACCCTCGAGCTGCAGAAGCCGTCGATCTACTCCGAGAGCGTCTGGGAGGCGCGCAAGCATCGGGCGATCACCCAGGGGCGGCAGGCGACCATCGACTGGATCGTGGTCACCAATCGCCTCGCCGTGGCGGCCGCCCGCAACCGCCAGCGGCTCGAGGAACGCATGGAGAAGCTCGCCCGGCGCGTCGGCTTCCGCGTCGGTCCCGGCCTGCGCGACCGGGTCATCTATCGCGAACTGTTCCCGTTCGGCCTGACGGTGGCGGACCTGTCCAACGAGGTGCGGCCCGTGGCCGTGTCCCTCGCCCATGTCGCCGCCCGACAGGAACTGCGCAGCCTGATGCTCGCCCTGGGCCTTGATGGCGGCCGGCTGGACGCGCCGCTCGACGCGGCGGCCTGAGCGGGTGGGACTGGTCTGGCTGGGTCTGGCGGCGATCGCCGTCTGGGCCCTTGTGCGGCTGGGACGGCAGGGGGAACGGCCCGGCCGCGGCCACTGGCGCGTCGCCGCCACCCTGCTGGGAGCGGTCCTGCTGGCCGGAGCCCTGCTGGCCGGTTCGCGGGGCGCCTGGCTGCCGGCCGCCGGCCTCGGCGGCGCCGGTCTCTGGTTCCTGATCTCTTCGCGTCAGCGCGTCGTCGCTCCCCGCGCCGGGGGTATGACCGACGCCGAAGCCCGGTCCTTGCTGGGCGTCGCGCCCGACGCGTCGCCGGCCGAG
>JANJTI010000369.1 GCA_024711185.1 Brevundimonas sp.
CGAACTGTAGCGCTCGACGACGAAGCTTTCGGTGACCTCGACGGTGCCCGGCGCCGACACCCGGCCGACGTCGTTGCGGCCGAGGTCGAGCAACATCAGGTGTTCGGCGCGCTCCTTGGGATCGGCCAGCAGCTCCGCCTCCAGCGCCCGGTCGGCTTCCGGCGTGTCGCCGCGGGGCCGGGTGCCGGCGAGCGGACGGATGGTCACCCGACCCTCCTTCAGCCGCACCAGGATTTCGGGGCTGGAGCCGGCCAGCTGGAAGTCGCCGAAGTCGAGGAAAAACAGATAGGGCGACGGGTTCTGCCGCCGCAGCGCGCGGTAGAAGGCGAAGGGGTCCGCGTCCCAGGCGGCCGAGAAGCGGTGGCTCAGAACCACCTGGAAGATGTCGCCGGCGGCTATGTAGTCCCTGGCCCGCGCGACCATCCGGCCGAAGGCCGCCTCGTCCACCGGCGTGCGGAAGTCGGGTCCGGCCGAAGCCGCCGGGGCGGGGATGGCGGGCAGGGGCGCGCGCAACTCGCGCTCGAAGCGGTCCAGACGGGCCTCGGCGGCGGCGCGCGACGCCTCGGGCGCGAGACCGGCGTCGGTCCAGCACGGGGCGACCAGCACGATCTCGTGCTTCACGGAATCGAAGATCGCCACCACGCCGGGGCGGGTCAGCACCGCATCGGGCAGGTCGAGTGGATCGGGATTGGGCGCGCCGAGCGGCTCCAGCAGTCGTACGATGTCGTAGCCGAAGACGCCGAACAGGCCCGCGGCCATCGGCGGCAGGTCGTCGGGCAGCTCCAGCCGGGTGGCCGACATCAGCCGGCGCAGCGAGGCCAGGGCGTCGTCCCCGTCGGCGGCGAAGCGTTCCGCGGCGATGTCGGCGCCCCGCGCCAGTTCAGGGCGGCCGTCGCGGCAGCGCCAGACCACGTCGGGATCGCGCGCGATGATCGAGTAGCGACCGTTGACGGCGCCGCCCTCGACCGACTCCAGCAGCATGGCGTGACGGCGGCCCCAGCCGACCTTGAGGAAGGCCGAGACCGGGGTCTCCAGATCGTCGACCAGGCGGCGGACGATGAGGTCGGCGCCGGCCCGATCCGTCAGGCTCATTGCGCCGGAGCGGCGGGCGCGGCCGGACGGGCGGAGCCGGCGGCGGCGGCCGGATCCAGGCCGAGGACGCGGCGCGCCTCAGCCTCGTCGTATTCGGCGCCGACGCGGTCGGCGGCGGCCACGATCGCGGTCTCGCCGAGGGCGTTCAGGCTGTCGGGCGCCAGACGGGCGCGGAACTGTTCCGCCATGCGGGCCGCCAGCGTCGGATTGGGCGGGGTGATGCGGTCGGTCCGCCCGATCACGAAACTGTCCTGGCTCTGCTGCTGCGAGAAGACCTCGTTGCGGCCGGCCGTGAACAGGCCCTGCAGAACGCCCTGACCGCGCGCCTCGTCCTGACGGCCGACGCCGGTCGCGGTGGTGACCGTCGCGCCCGCCGAGGCGGCGACCGCCGCGATGTCCTCGCCGCGGCGAAGGCGCGAGGACAGGGCCTCGACCCGGGCGTTCAGCAGGCGGGCATTCTCCTGCGCGGTCCACGCCGCGGCCAGTTGCTGGCGCACGCCGGGCTCGGACAGCGACGGCAGGGCGGGCGGCACGACGCGATCGACGCGGACCACGAAGTACTGGCCGCCGCCGGCCTCGACGACCTCGCTGACCGCGTTGGCTCCCAGCGACCACATGCTCTCCAGCAGTTGCGGCGGTGCGGTGAAGCCCGGCTGTTCGCGGCTACGGCCCTCGCGGGTCACCAGCGGGATCTGCAGGGTGCGGGCGCCGACCTCGGCCACCGCCGCCTCCAGCGACTTACCCTGCTGCCGGGCCTTGTCGTAGGCCTCGACCCGCTCGAACACCGCCGCGCGGGCGGCTTCCTGGCGCAGTTCCTGGACGACCTGGTCGCGCACCTCGGGGAGGGTCACGGCCTGGCCGGGGGCGATGCCTGTGACGCGCGCGACGACGAAGCCGACGCGGGCCTGCACCGGATCCGACACCTGGCCTTCGGTCAGGCCGAACACGGCGGCGGCCACGGCCGGGTCGCTCACGGCGCTGCGCGGGGTGTCCTCGTAGCGCGCCGGCTGCAGGTTGTTGGCCTGACCCACGGCCTCCGGGGTCTGGCCCGCGCGCAGGGCGGCGGCGATCCGCTCGGCGGCGGCCTGCGACGGAGCGGTGAGGGTGATGAAGGTCCGGCGCTCGGGCCGGGACAGGGAGTCGCGCCGGAATGCGAAGCGCTCCTGGATGCGCTCTTCCGAAATCGCGGCGGCGCCGTCGGCGGGGTTGTCGAACAGGACCAGGGTCCCCGAGCGGAGTTCCGGCTGGCGCAGACGGGCGGCGTTCTGGTTCATGAAGGCGGTCAGCTGGGCCTCGGTCGGGGTCGGCGCCTGACCCGCCATGGCCTGGGTCACGGTGAACCAGCGACCGTCCCGCGTCTCCATCGCCTGGTTGGCCAGGACCGCGCCGTAGACGCGCGGCAGGCGGGCGCCCGCGCCCATGGCGGCGCCGAAGTGTCGGGTGACCACCTCGTCGCGCAGCTGTTCCTCGAACATCTCGGGCGTGGCGTTGTTTTCGGCCAGCACCGACCGGTACTGCTCCTGGCTGAACCGGCCGGTGACCGAGTCGAAGAAGGCCGGAGCCTGGCGAATCTGGCGCAGCACCAGTTCCTTGCCGGGACGGACCCCGGCGTTCCAGGCCCAGGCCATGAAGCCCAGTTGCTGCGAGCGCTGGCGGAGGTACTGGACCAGTTCGCCGCCGTCGCCGACCAGCTGTTCGAAGCTGACGGCCTGACCGGACTGCGCCTGCGCCTGGGAACGGACCCGCTCCATGTCGGCCCGGAACTCGGCGGCTCCGATGCTCCGGTCGCCGGCGCTGATCACATGCTTCGGGCCAAGGTTCGCCAGCACGTCCATCTGGGTGCCGCCGGTGATGAGCAGGCCGAGCGCGAGCAGCACGAGCAGGCCGATGGCCCACGGTGACTTGGCGAAGTTGCGGAACGCGGTGAGCATGGTCGGTCCTGGGCGGAAGGGCGGCGAGAGTAGCCGCTTCGGCCTATAGGGGTTGATCGCCCCGCCCGGCAAGACGAGAGCGCCCGCATGGCTTGGCTATGGCGCGATCGGGCCCTAAAGAGGCGTCCATGAAACAATCCGTGAAGCTGATCGCCGGCAACTGGAAGATGAACGGCCTGCGCGCCAGCCTGGCCGAAGCCGAGGCCCTGCGGGCGGAGCTCGAGGCCAGCCCGGCCGCGTGCCGGGTCGCGCTGTGTCCCCCGGCCACCCTGGTCGACGGCATGGCCGCCGTCCTTCGGGACAGCGCCGTCGAGGTCGGCGGGCAGGACTGCCGGGCCGAGCGCTGCGGCGCCTACACCGGCGACGTTTCCGCCGAAATGCTCAGGGACGCCGGCGCCCGCTGGGTGATCGTCGGCCACTCCGAGCGACGGCAGGGCTACGGCGAAGGCGACGCCGTGGTCGCGGCCAAGGCCGCGGCGGCGCTGGAGGCGGGCCTGGCGCCGATCATCTGCGTCGGCGAAACCCTGGCCGAGCGCGAGGCGGGGCGGGCCGTCGAGGTGGTCCGCGGCCAGGTTCTGAACTCCCTGCCGCTGGCGGCGGCGGGGCGCGAGTTCGCCGTCGCCTACGAGCCGGTCTGGGCCATCGGAACTGGACTGACGCCGACGCTGGAGCAGATCGAGGAGGTGCACCGCGCCGTGCGCGCCGCCATGATCGAACGCCTCGGACTGGCGGCGGCGTCGACGCCGATCCTCTACGGCGGCTCGGTGAAGCCGGACAACGCCGCGGCCATTCTGGCGACGCCCGAGGTGGGCGGCGCGCTGGTGGGCGGGGCTTCCCTGAAGGCCGCTGATTTCCTCACCATCGTGCGGGCGGCCTGACCCCTAGCCCCCGCTCCGCCGCCATGATAGACGCCGCCGCTTGATCGGCGCGGGTCCGCGCCACACATATCGGCCGCCATGCTCCAGACCATTCTCCTCGTCGCCATGATCCTGATTTCGGTCGCGCTCGCGGCCGTGATCCTGCTGCAGCGGTCGGAGGGCGGCGCGCTGGGCATGGGCGGGGGCCCGTCGGGCTTCATGACCGCACGCGGCGCCGGCAACCTGCTGACGCGGACCACCTGGATCCTGTCGATCCTGTTCTTCGTCTGCGCCATCGGCCTGACCATCGTCGGCAACATGGATCGCGCCAGCCGCTCGATCGTTGACGCCGACGCGGTCGGCGAACTGGCCGCGCCGCCGCCGACCTCCTCGGCGCCCGCGGCCGATCCGACGGCCCCGGCCCGCCCGGCGGCCCCGTCGCTGCAGGATCTCGAGTCCAGCCTGTCCGGCGCCTCCGCGTCGTCCGCTCCGGCCCGGCCGGCGCCGGCGCCGACCGAGTAAGGTGGGCGGGGCGCTTATCCCCGCCTTCCCGTCCCGCCCTCAAAGTCTCCGGAGTAGCAGCGCCGAATCGGCGCTAAGGTGATTCCCCATGCCTCGTTATGTGTTCATCACCGGCGGCGTGGTCTCCTCCCTTGGAAAGGGCCTCGCCTCCGCCGCCCTCGGCGCGCTCCTGCAGGCGCGCGGCTACAAGGTCCGCCTGCGCAAGCTCGACCCCTATCTCAACGTCGATCCGGGCACGATGAGCCCGTACCAGCACGGCGAGGTCTTCGTCACCGACGACGGGGCCGAGACCGACCTCGACCTCGGGCACTACGAGCGCTTCACCGGGGTCTCGGCGGCGAAGTCGGACAACATCACCACCGGCCGCATCTATTCGACCATCCTCGAGAAGGAGCGGCGCGGCGACTACCTCGGCGCGACGGTGCAGGTGATCCCGCACGTCACCGACCAGATCAAGCAGTTCTGCCTGTCGCCGGCGCTGACCGACGACGGCGAGCCGGTCGACTTCGTACTGGTGGAGATCGGCGGCACGGTCGGCGACATCGAGGGCCTTCCGTTCTTCGAGGCCATTCGCCAGCTGGGGCAGGACCTGCCCCGCGGCCAGTCGTGCTTCGTCCACCTGACCCTGCTGCCCTTCATCAAGACGGCGGGGGAGATGAAGACCAAGCCGACGCAGCACTCGGTGAAGGAACTGCGCTCGATCGGCATCCAGCCCGACATCCTGCTGTGCCGCTGCGAATACCCGATCCCGCCGGAGGAGAAGCGCAAGATCGGCCTGTTCTGCAACGTGCGCGAAAGCGGCGTCATCCAGGCGATGGATTCCGCGGACATCTACGCCGTGCCGCTCGACTATCACCGGGAGGGCCTCGACGCCGAGGTGCTGGCCCACTTCGGGCTTTCGGACGCGCCGGCGCCCGACCTGTCGCGCTGGGAGGAGATCGCCCGTCGTCGGCTGCAGCCCGACGGCGAGGTCACCGTCGCCGTGGTCGGCAAGTACACGGTCCTGAAGGACGCCTACAAGTCGCTGATCGAGGCCCTGCACCACGGCGGGGTGGCCAACAACGTCAAGGTCAACATCGACTGGGTCGAGGCCGAAACGTTCGAGGGCGATCGCGAGGCGTGCGACGCCCGCCTGCAGGGCGCCCACGCGATCCTCGTACCGGGCGGATTCGGCGAGCGGGGCTCGGAGGGCAAGATCGAGGCGGCCCGCTTCGCCCGCGAACGCAACATTCCCTATTTCGGCATCTGCTTCGGCATGCAGATGGCGGTGATCGAGGCGGCGCGGAACCTGGCCGGCTTCCCCAAGGCTTCCTCGACCGAGTTCGGCCCGACCGAGGAGCCGGTGGTCGGCCTGATGACCGAATGGACCCAGGGCAATGAGCGGGTGAAGCGCACGGCCGGCGACGACCTCGGCGGCACCATGCGGCTGGGGGCCTATGAGTCGACGCTGAAGCCGGGGTCGAGGATCGCGGAGATCTACGGTTCGACGACCATCAGCGAACGCCACCGGCACCGCTACGAGGTCAACATCAACTACCGCGACGCCATCGAGGCGAAGGCGGGGCTGGTCTTCGCCGGCCTGTCGCCGGACGGCGTGCTGCCCGAGACCGTCGAGCGGCCGGACCACCCGTGGTTCATCGGGGTCCAGTATCACCCGGAGCTGAAGAGCCGCCCGTTCGCGCCGCACCCGCTGTTCGCGGGGTTCGTCGCCGCGGCGGTGGTGCAGAGCCGGCTGGTCTAGTCCCGGCGCTTCCCGGGATCGTCCTCCGCGCCGGCCGCCGTCGCGACCGCCCCCTCGAACGGCTTCCGCATGCGGCACCGGACGCAGGTCTGCATGCCCGGGTGGCTGCGACTGTCGACGAAAAGGTGCCCGCCCTTCAACTGGCAGCGGAGCGTCTCGAACATGGTCTCTCTCCCGGAGAGGGAGAACGATGTTGCATTTCGCGCTCCCTGACAAGAAGTCG
>JANJTI010000085.1 GCA_024711185.1 Brevundimonas sp.
GTCGGCCATGGCCTGCATCTCGACGATGCGCGCGTCGAGGTAGGCGACGTGTTGCTCGGCGATGGCCTTCACCTCGCGGATCGGCCGGCTGCGGTCGCGCCACAGCGACAGCAGGCGCCGGATCTCGTCGACCGCAAAGCCGAGGCTCCGCGCCCGTCGAACGAAACGCAGTTCGTTCACCTCCCGCTCGCCGAAGTCGCGATAATTGCTGTCCGTGCGGTCCGCGGCGCTGATCAGCCCCACGGATTCATAGTAGCGGATCATCTTCGTGGACACGCCGCTGGCGCGGGACGCCTGACCGATGTTCATGCGGAGCCTCCGGGAGCGGGCGGGGTGTAGGACCTCAGACGCAGGGCGTTGGCGAGCACACTGACGCTGGACAGCGCCATCGCTCCTGCGGCCAGCATCGGCGACAGCAGCCAGCCGAACGCAGGATACAGCACCCCCGCGGCGACGGGGATCAGCAGGACATTGTAGCCGAACGCCCAGATCAGATTCTCGCGAATGTTGACCATGGTCGCGCGGCTGAGCCCGATGGCGGCGACCACGCCCCGCAGATCGCCGCTCATCAGCACCACGTCGGCGGCCTCGATCGCGATGTCCGTGCCGCCGCCGACCGCCAGGCCGACGTCGGCGCTGGCCAGCGCCGGCGCGTCGTTGACGCCGTCGCCAACGAAGGCCAGACGGCCGCCGCTTCCGCGCAGCGCCTCGACCGCCCGGATCTTGCCTTCCGGGAGCACCTCGGCCTCGATCTCGTCGATGCCGAGCCGGCGGGCGACGGCCCCGGCCGTGCGGCGGTTGTCGCCGGTGATCATGGCCACCCTCAGCCCCATGCCGCGCAGGGCCCGAATCGCGCTCTCGGACGTCTCCTTGACGGGGTCGGCCACCGCCAGCAGCGCCGAGACCTGGCCATCGACCGCGACATAGAGCGGCGTCTTGCCTTCGTCCGCAAGGGCGGCGGCGCGGTCGTCGAGCGCTCCCGGAGAGAGACCCAGCGCGGCCATGTAGCGATCCGCCCCGATCTCCACCCGCCGGCCGCCGACCAGGCCGCGGGCCCCGAATCCCGCCCGGGCCTCGAAGTCCCCGACCTCGGACAGGGGCAGGCCGCGGGCCGCGGCGGCGGCGACGATGGCCCGGGCCAGCGGGTGCTCGGACCGCTCCTCGACAGCGGCGGCGAGGGCCAGGATCTCCTCCTCGCGACCGTCGTGGACGACGATCAGGTCGGTCAGCTCCGGCCGCCCCCGGGTCAGGGTCCCTGTCTTGTCCAGCGCCACCACGCGTACGCCCTGAAGCGCCTGCAGGGCGTCGCCACGCCGGAACAGCACCCCCAGCTCCGCGGCCCTGCCGGAACCGACCATGATCGAGGTCGGCGTCGCCAGGCCCATGGCGCAGGGACAGGCGATGATCAGCACCGCCACCGCGTTGACGAGCGCCAAGGCCAGAGCCGGCGACGGGCCCCACGCCAGCCAGGCCGCGAATGTCAGCGCCGCCGCGACGATCACCGCCGGCACGAACCAGCCTGTGACGCGGTCGACCACGGCCTGGATGGGCAGCCTGGCGGCCTGGGCGGTTTCCACCATCCGGACGATCTGGGCGAGAACGGTGTCGGCTCCCACCTTGTCCGCCCTGAAGCTGAAGGAGCCGGTGGTGTTCAGCGTGCCGCCGACGACCCGGTCCCCCGGCCCCTTCCCCACCGGAACCGACTCCCCGGTGATCATGGACTCATCGACGAAGGAGGTTCCCCCGGTCAGCTCGCCGTCCACGGGGATCCGCTCGCCGGGTCGGACGAGCAGGAGGTCGCCGGGCAGAACCTGCTCGACCGGCAGCTCGACCGTCTCGCCGCCGCGGGTGACCCGTGCGGTGCGCGCCTGCAGCTTCATCAGCCGGCGGATGGCCTCGCTCGTTCGGCCTCTCGCCCTCGCCTCGAACCAGCGGCCGACCAGGATGAGGGTGACGATTACGGCCGCCGCCTCGAAGTAGACGTTGGCGGTCCCCGACGGCAGGACGCGGGGGAAGAAGGTCGCGACGATTGAATAGCCCCACGCGCTGGTCGCGCCGAGCGCCACCAGCGAATTCATGTCGGGCGTCCGACGAAGCAGGTTCGGCACGCCGCTGCGGTAGAAGCGCAGCCCCGGGCCGAAGAGCACGAAGCTGGCGAGAAGGAAACTCACGACACGCCAGCCGAACACGCCCCCCGTCGTCTCCAGCCAGTGATGCGCTCCGGGCGTGTAATGCAGCGCCATCTCGCCGAGGAACAGCGGCGCCGTGGCGAGGCTGGCCGCGATCACCGCCCGGCCCAGGCTGGCGAGCTCTGCGTCCCGCGCCTGCTGCTCCCGGTCGCTCGCGGCCGGCCCGCTGCTGACGGGTTCGGCGGCGTAGCCCGCCGCCCCGACCGCCGCGATCAGGGCGGAAACATCGCCCTCGCCGAGGACGCGCACGTGGGCCCGCTGGCTGGCGAGGTTCACGGCGGCGTCGACCACGCCCGGCACGGCGCGCAGCGCCCGCTCGACCCGGCCCACGCAGCCGGCGCAGGTCATGCCGGCGATCCTCAGATCGGAGGCGGTCTCAACCGGCTGATAGCCTGTCGAACGGATCGCATCCGCCACCATCCCCGCCGAGCCTTCCCCCTCCAGTTCGACCTGGGCCCGCCCCGTCGCGAGATTGACCGAAGCCCGCCGGACGCCGGCGGTCCGCCGGAGGGCCTTCTCGACCCGGCCGACGCAACTGGCGCAGGTCATCCCCAGCACGGGGATGTCGAGGAGTCTCGGGTCTGCGAAGGTCATCGGGGGCGCTCCGTCGGCGTCGTCCCCCTCTCGCTAGACCTTCCAGTCATGGGAAGGTCAAGCATGCCCGCCGGGCGGCTTCACCCCTGCGGCTTGCGCCTGCGGGCGCGCACCTGCCGCAGGTCCCGCGACAGCCTGATCCACAGCAGGACGAAGCCCGTGATGACGATGCTGAGGGTCAGAAACGTGGTGACGACGATGAGCGGGTGATTGAAGTCCTCGCCGTCGTTCCAGTCCATGACATGCAGGCGCCAGAAAAAGTCGTAGAAGCGCCACACGGCCGAGCGGCGCGTGACCACCTCGCCGGTTTCCGGCGACAGGTAGAAGGCGGTCCGCTCCCGGTCCGGGAATTCCACCCGCCAGATCGGACCCGTCCGGCCGGTCTCGCCCGGGGCCTCGGCCAGGTGGACGGCCGAGACCGGACGGCCCTCGCCGCTGTAGGCCGCCGCCGCGAGCCGGGCGGCCTCGGCCGGGTTCAGGGCGGGGAAGGGCCGGCCGGTGTCGGCCGCCAGCACCACCGGATCGCCCCCGACCGGCGTAAGGATCCAGGCCGGGCCTCTCGGCGTGCTTTTCAGTTCGGCCTTCGCCACCCCGCCGGCCATCCTTCGCGCGGCCTCGGGAAGGGCCGCCAGCGATCCGGCCGGAAGGGCCGCGGGGGCCGCCTCGCGCACATGGTGCTCGCTGCGGACCGTCTCGATCGGGATGGCGGTCATCACCAGCCCGCCGGCCACCCAGAACAGGACCTGGACCCCCACCACGAGGGCGACCCACTTGTGGAGCTGGGTTGAGAGGCGGAGAATCTGCATGGGCGACCTCAGACGTTGGACCCGGCGCTGGCGGCGAGGGGGGGCGGGCCGGAGCTGCGCCTCTCCGGTCTGAAGATCATCGACACCGCCCTCGCCTGTTCCGGAGCCTACGGCGCCCCTTTGGCGTCGCTCAACCGGAGCGGAACGCCCGCCCGTCCGGTCCGACCCCCTTGACCTTCCCATGGTGGGAGGGTGCAGGAAGCAGCTGTGTCGTCCTGCCGCAAGGCCAAACCCTTCGTTATGCGTATGTCAGGGGTCGGCGCCGCCGACGCGCTCCCGGATGAAGCAAGGATCAATCGCGAATGCCGACGTTGCATCTCGACCGCCGCAGACTGCTGGGCGGAGCCGCCGGGGGCGCGGGGCTCGCCGCGTGGCAGGGCCTGTTGCCCGCGTGGGCGCAGACCGGGTCGCCGGGATTGCGGGCCGATCTCCCGACCCTCGTCGGACCCGACGTGCGCCTCAGCGTGGGCCACAGCCCGTTCACGGTGAACGGACGGACCGGGCACGCCGTGACCATCAACGGGGTTCTGCCCGCGCCGCTGCTGCGCCTGCGCGAGGGCCAGAACGTGCGCCTGTCGGTGACCAACACCCTCGACGAGGACACCTCGATCCACTGGCACGGCCTGCTGGTGCCATTCCAGATGGACGGCGTTCCCGGCATCAGCTTCCCCGGCATCCGCCCACGTGAGACCTTCGTCTACGAATTCCCGATCCGCCAGTCCGGCACCTTCTGGTACCACTCCCACTCCAACCTGCAGGAGGCGATGGGCCACTACGGGCCGATCGTCATCGATCCGGCCGGCCCCGATCCCGTCGCCTACGACCGCGAGCATGTGCTGGTCCTCTCGGACTGGAGCTTCATGCATCCGCACGAAATCCTCGACAAGCTCAAGAAAAGCCCCGGCTATTTCAACCGGCAGCGGACCACCCTGTCTGGCCTCGTCTCCGGCGAGGACGGCATGAGCCTCGAGGAGCGCCGCATGTGGGGCGCCATGCGGATGGACCCGCGCGACATCCTCGACGTCAACGGTTCGACCTACACCTATCTGATCAACGGCCACGGTCCGCAGGAGAACTGGACCGGCCTGTTCCGGCCCGGCGAGCGGGTGCGGCTGCGGGTCATCAACGCCTCGGCCATGTCGATCTTCAACGTGCGTATCCCCGGCCTGCCGATGACCGTGGTCCAGGCCGACGGCGAGAACGTCCGGCCGGTCGAGGTCGACGAGTTCCAGATCTCGGTCGCCGAGACCTACGACGTCATCGTCCAGCCGCCGGAGGATCGCGCCTACACCGTGGTGGCGGAGGCCATGGACCGCTCCGGCCTGGGCCGGGCGACCCTCGCCCCGCGGGCCGGCATGAGCGCCGACGTCCCGCCGCTGCGCGAGGTCCCGACCTTGACCATGCGCGACATGGGCATGGGCGGCATGGACCACGGCGGCGGCACGGACCACGCCGCGATGGGGCACGGGAGCACGACGGACGCTGCCCCCGCCATGGATCATGGCGACATGGCCATGCGCGATCCGGACAACGCGCCGCCGGACATGGCGGTCGGCGTCGGCGTCGACATGGTCGCGCCCGACCCCGCCAACCGGATCGGCGACCGTCCGCTCGGGCTGGAGGACGTCCCGCACCGCGTGCTGGTCTACACCGACCTGGTCTCCCTCACCCCGAACAGGGACCGGCGTCCCCCCTCGCGCACCATGGAGATCCACCTGACCGGCAACATGGAGCGCTTCATGTGGGGGTTCGACGGCCGCAAGTTCAGCGAACTGGTCGAGCCGATCCGCTTCGAGCGAAACGAGCGCGTGCGGGTCACCCTGGTCAACGACACCATGATGGCCCACCCGATCCACCTGCACGGCCACTTCTTCGAGCTGGTCACCGGCGGCCCCGCCGGCCACCAGCCGCTCAAGCACACCGTCAACGTCATGCCGGGCGGCACGGTCACCTTCGACCTCACCGCCGACGCCCCCGGCGACTGGGCCTTCCACTGCCACATGCTGATGCACATGCACGCCGGGATGTTCAACGTCGTCACCGTCCGCCCGATGGATGGAGCCGCCGGATGATCCGCCTCGCCGCCGCCCTCGCCCCGCTGCTGCTCGCCGCCGGCGCCGCCCACGCCCAGGATCCGCACGCGGGTCACGCTGCGCCCCCGGATCCGCACGCCGCCCACCGGCCAGCGCCGACACCGGCTGCCGATCCCCACGCCGGGCATGACATGAGCCGCACGGCCCCGGCGCAAGATCCTCACGCCGGACATGCGGCGCCGGCCGCCGCCGACCCTCATGCGGGCCATCAGCCTCCGGCCGGGCAGGACCCTCACGCCAGCCACGACATGAGCGGCGCGGCCGCGACGCAGGCCCCCCATGCGGGCCACGCCATGCCAGCGCCCGCCGCCGACCCGCACGCGGCGCACCGGAGACCGGCTGCGCAGGACCCCCACGCCGGCCACGACATGGGGGCCGCTTCCGGTCCGCCCGACATGCCGACCAGCGCCGACAATCCCGGTCGCCCCCCCGAAGACCCCACGCCGGCGGGCGCCCTCAGCGGACCCAGGCATGCGGCCGACGCCTTCTTCCCGGCCGCGGACATGGCCCGGGCCCGCGAGTTGATGCGCCGCGAGAACGGCGACATCCGCACGACGGCAGTCATCGTCGACCGGCTCGAGGCAGGCGTCGGCGACGGCGAAGAGACGTGGCTCTGGGACGCCCAAGGCTGGAGCGGGGGCGACATCAATCGCTTCTGGTGGAAGTCCGAAGGCGAAGGCGACTTCGACGGCGGGGTGGAGGAGGTCGAGGTCCAGGCGCTGTACAGCCGGGCGGTCACGCCATTCTGGGACGTCCAGGCCGGCCTGCGGCAGGATTACCGCCGCCACGGCGAGGACGCCACCCATCTGGTGCTCGGCGTGCAGGGCCTCGCGCCCCACTGGTGGGAGGTGGACGCCGCCGCCTTCCTGTCTACCGGGGGCGACCTCACCGCCCGGGTCGAGGCCGAATACGACCAGCGAATCACCCAGCGCCTGATCCTCCAGCCCCGCTTCGAGGTGGACCTGTCGGCGAGCAACATTCCCGAACTTGGCCTCGGCTCCGGCCTGACCTCGATCGAGGCCGGTCTCCGCCTGCGCTACGAGATCCGTCGCGAGCTCGCGCCCTACATCGGCGTCGAGTGGAGCCGCGCCCTCGGCGAGACGGCGGACCTGGTCGAGGCCGCCGGCGGCGACCCCGAGGACACGCGCTTCGTGATCGGGCTCAGGGCGTGGTTCTAGGCTCCCGGGCCCCGGCTCCTATTCCCACTCGATTACTACACGGCCCGCAACATTCTGTGTTTGCAGAAGATTTTACCTCAATACCGACAAGTGCACCGATCAAAGGACCCAACAAATACAACGCTGTTGAAATCAAAGACGTTTTGCCGAGTATAAAAATCTCGTGATGTCGGTATCTTTTTTAGTCTATCTAGTCATCTGGCATCGATAATCGATAAAACAGCCAGACAAACCGATTCGCTTCATGCCCTGACGTCTCTTCGTGAAAGCATCGGCCGCCAGCGTATCACAGTATCGTTCGAGATCGCCATTGATCCTCACGACCCACGGAGGGCTTGAGATCACCGTGACCGTCTCGTCTCCGGTGGCGGCTCCGCTTCATCCAGCTCAGGCCGCCAGGTGAGCCGCGAACGGCGCAGTCTTCAGGTCGCCAGCCCACCGTTCGATGTCTCCTGAAGCCGCCCCGCTGAGCACGGCTTTCTGGGAGAGACTGAGCGTGGACTGAAGGGGTCGTTCC
>JANJTI010000129.1 GCA_024711185.1 Brevundimonas sp.
CAGGCTCTGCTCTACATCGTGCCCTTCCTGCTGGTGCTGACGTTCATCGTCACCATCCACGAGCTGGGTCATTTCCTCGTCGCCCGCGCTTTCGGCGTGAAGATCGACCGTTTCTCCATCGGATTCGGCAAGGCGCTGCTCAGCCGCGTCGACCGGCGCGGCGTGGAGTGGCGGCTGGCGTGGATTCCGCTGGGCGGCTACGTCAAGTTCGCTGGCGATCTGGACGCCTCCAGCGTGCCCGACCGGGCCGGTCTGGACGAGCTGAAGAGCCGCATCGTCGCCGAGCGCGGCCCCGGGGCCGAGCGCGACTATTTCCATTTCAAACCGGTCTGGCAGCGGGCCCTGATCGTCTTCGCCGGACCCGCCGCCAACTTCCTGCTGGCGGTGGCGCTGCTGACGGTGCTGTTCAGCGTCGTCGGCGAACGGATCGTCGCGCCGCGGGTGGCGCAGGTCGTTCCGGGATCTCCGGCGGCCGAAGCGGGCTTCCAGCCGCGGGACCTGATCACCGCCGTCAACGGCCGGCCGGTGCGCGGCGGTGACGAGGTGACCCGCATGGTCATACTCAGCGCCGGCGATCCCCTGACCTTCACCGTCGACCGCGGCGGCCGCACCGTCAGCCTTGTCGCCACGCCGGAGCGCCGCGTCGAGGACGACGCCATCGCCGGCCGGGTGCGCATCGCCCGCATCGGCCTGAACATGTATCCGCTGCCGCAGGACTACAGCTTCCGGCGGCTGAATCCCGTCGAGGCGGCGGGGAAGGGGGTCGACACCATCGGCGCGGTGATCGGCTCGACCTTCCGCTATCTGGGCCGAATCTTCGTCGGCAAGGAGTCGGGCGACCTGCTGAACGGGCCGCTGGGCATCGCCAAGGCCGCCGGCGGGGTGACCCAGGAGGCGGTGTCGGTCGAGGCTTCGGCGCCGCTGGTGGCGGCCTATCTGGCCCTGACGCTGGTCCAGTTCGCCGCCATAGTTTCGGTCGGAATGGGGATTGTTAATCTCCTCCCGATTCCGGTTCTCGATGGGGGGCACCTGATGTTCTACGGCTATGAGGCTGTGGCGCGCCGGCCAGTGCCCGCCCGCGTCCAGGAGCTGGGATATCGCGTCGGTCTTGCTTTGCTGGCGGGATTGATGTTGTTCGCAACCTGGAACGACCTGCAGAAGCTCAGCTTGTTCAAATTCCTCGGCGGGCTCGCCTGATGAGCCGACGCCAGCCCCCGATGGTTTCCCGCATGATCCGAAAAGACGCGTCCGCCCTCCGTTTCGCCCGCGCGGCGAGCCCCAGCCTGCTGGCGCTGGTCGTCGCCGCCGGTCTGGCGGGCCCCACGCTGGCCCAGACCGCGCCCGATCCGAGCGTGCAGGTGCAGCCGGCCGCGCCCGCGTCGCCGGTCCAGTCGGAGCGGGTGCAGGTGAACCGCATCCTGGTGCGCGGCAACCAGCGCATCGACCAGACCACCGTGCTGTCCTACCTGCCGATCCAGCCGGGCGACACGGTCGACGCCGCGGTGCTGGACGTGGCGGTCCGCACCCTGACCCGCACCCAGCTGTTCGCCGACGTTCAACTCGGGGTCCAGCCCAATGGCGATCTGATCGTCGAGGTCGTCGAGAACCCGATCATCAACCAGGTGGTGTTCGAGGGGAACGGCGCGATCGGCCGGGACAAGCTGACCGAGGAGGTCACCCTGCGCCCGCGCGGCATCTACACCCGCGCCCGGGTCCAGGAGGACGTCGGCAAGATCGTCGAGCTGTACCGCCTGTCGGGCCGCATTTCGGCGACGGTGACGCCCAAGATCGTCCAGCTGGAGCAGAACCGCGTCGACGTCATCTTCGAGATCGACGAGGGCCCCGAGACCGGCGTCCGCGCCATCACCTTCCTCGGCAACAGCGCCTTTTCGGACAACGACCTGCGCGAGGTGATGGTCACCAAGCAGTCGCAGTGGTGGCGGCTGTTCAGCAGCACGGACAACTACGACCCCAACCGCCTCGACTACGACCGCGAGCAGCTGCGGAAATTCTACACCAACCGCGGCTACTATGATTTCCGCGTCGTCTCCGCGATCAGCGAGCTGGCGCCGGACGACAGCGCCTTCGCCATCACGCTCACCCTCGACGAGGGCGATCGCTACAACTTCGGCAAGGTCGACGTGGTCACCACGAACGACCGGCTGAACCCGGACTTCCTGCGCCTGCTGCTGCCCATCCGCGAGGGCGACCTCTACGAGAGCGACAAGATTGAGCGGGCGGTGGACGCCCTGACCTTCGCCGCCGGCTCGGCCGGCTACGCCTTCGTCGAGATCGATCCGGAGTACCGCGCCAATCCGGAAACGGACACGGTGGACGTGACCTTCCGCGTCCGGGAGGGACAGAGGGTCTACGTCGACCGCATCAACGTCGTGGGCAACACCCGCACGCTGGACAACGTCATCCGGCGCGAAATGATGCTGAGCGAGGGCGACGCCTTCAACCGCACCCTGCTGGAGCGGTCGCGCAACAATCTGCGCGCGCTGGGCTTCTTCAAGGACGTCACGGTCGAGGAAGCCAGGGGTTCGGCGCCCGACCGGTCGGTGGTCAACGTCACGGTCACCGAGCAGCCGACGGGCGAGCTGTCGGTCGGCGCCGGTTTCAGCTCCGTCGACTCCTTCGTGGTCAACCTGGGGGTCACCGAGCGGAACTTCCGCGGCCGCGGCCAGAACGTCGTCGCCCGCCTCGAATGGGGTTCGCTGCGACAGCAGATCGACTTCCGCTTCACCGAGCCGAAATTCCTCGGCCGCGACCTGCGGGCGGGCTTCGACCTGTTCCACTCGCGCTATGACCTGAGCGAGTACTCGTCCTACGACTACCGTTCGACCGGCGGCATGGTGCGTCTCTCCTACCCGCTGAACGGCTACACCCTGTTCAGCACCCGCTACTCGCTGAAGAGCGACGAGATCATCGTGCCGTCGAACTACTGCGGCGTCGGCGGGGTCGGCTCCAACGCCCTCTGCGACCAGGTCGGTTCGTTCCTCAACTCCTCGGCCGGCTACACGCTCTACGTCGACCGCCGCAACGACCCGATCCGCCCGACCCGCGGCTGGACCGGTTCGCTGCGCCAGGACTTCGCCGGCATCGGCGGCGACGTGAACTACGTCCGCAGCGAGGCGGATGTTTCGGCCTACTGGGGCATCTCGCCGGAGTGGGTCGTCAGCGCCAGCGCCTCCACCGGATACGTCACGGGCTGGGGCGGGGATCCGATCCGGATCAACGACCGCTTCTTCAAGGGGGGCAACAGCTTCCGCGGCTTCGAAACCGCAGGCATGGGCCCGCGCGATCTGAGGACGACAGACGCCCTCGGCGGCAACTTCTACGCCATCGGCACCCTCGAGCTCACCGTCCCGAACGGACTTCCCGAGGAGTACGGCATCCGCACCTCGCTGTTCACCGACGTGGGGACGCTGGGCCTGCTCGACGACCGCTATACGGTCAACTCGCAGGGCCTGCGGGACAGCAACATCGTCGACGAGCTGTCGCTGCGCGCCTCCGCCGGCGTCAGCATCCACTGGCGGTCTCCGATGGGACCGATCCGGTTCGACCTCAGCCATGTTCTCGGCAAGGAAGAGTACGACAAGACCGAGACCTTCCGCTTCTCGACTTCCACCCAGTTCTAGGAATGCGGGTCCGAAGACCCGTCGCACAGGCAGTCCACCCATGAAAACTCTCGCCACCAGCGCGCTCGCCCTCGCCGCCGTGCTCTTTGCCGGCTCCGCCCAGGCCCAGGCCCAGCAGCCGACCGTCCAGCACGGCGCGCCCATCGCCGGCCTCTGCGCCCTCAACCTGCAGGGCGTGTTCGCCCGCTCGACCGCCGGTCAGGGCCTCAACGCCCGCCTGCAGCAGCTGCAGCAGGAAATCGCCGGCGAGCTGGCCCCGTACCAGCAGACCATCGACGCCGAGGACCAGGCCCTGTCCAACAGCGGCGCCAGCCTCTCGGACGCCGAGCGCCAGCAGCGCGGCCAGGCCCTGCAGCAGCGCTTCGCCGAGTTCCAGCAGCTGCGTCAGACGCGCCTGCAGGAGCTGGAGTACACGGAGTTCATGCAGCGCCGGGCCCTCGGCGCCGCGGTCGATCCGATCGTCGCCGCCGTCTACCAGGAGCGCGGCTGCAGCATCCTGCTGAACCGCGGCGAGGTGTTCTACCTGAACCCGCAGATGGAGATCAGCGAGCTGGTTCTGCAGCGCCTGAACCAGCAGCTGCCCAGCCTGCCGGCCTTCAACCGCATGCCCGTTCCGGCCCAGCAACAGTAGTCCGTCCATGCCCGACCCGCGCTTCTTCGAGAGCCTGCCGGCGCCGCGCGCCGACGAGCTGGCGGAGCGGATCGGGGCCGAAGTCCTGCGGGGCGGCGAGCGGATGATCTCCGCCGTCGCCCCGCTTGCATCCGCCGGGCCCTCGGACATCGGCTTCCTGGGCGACCGCCGCTTCCTCGACAGCCTGCGCGCGACGGCGGCCGGCTGCGTCATCGCGCCCGCGGGGGCGACCGACGCCGTCCCGGCGGGAGCGGCGCTGCTCGTCTCGGGCGAGCCGCAGGCCGCATGGGCGCTGGCCTCGCTGCTGCTCCATCGGCCGCTGCCGCTGTCGCCGATCACGCTCGCTGAGGCGGCCGAGGACGAGACCGTCGAAGCCGATCCGGGGGTGGTGATCGGCCAGGGCGCGCGCATCGGGCGGGGGAGCCGGATCGGCGCCAACAGCGTCATCGGAGCCGGCGTGCAGATCGGTCGCGACTGTGTGATCGGCCCGAACGTCAGCGTCGGCTTCGCCCTCATCGGTGACCGGGTGAAGCTGTACGCCGGCGCCCGGATCGGCGAGGCGGGCTTCGGCGCCGCCGGCTAGCGTGCGGGACCGGTCGACGTGCCCCAGCTGGGTCGCGTCATCGTGCAGGACGGAGTCACCGTCGGCGCCAACAGCTGCATCGATCGGGGGGCCTACGACGACACGGTGATCGGCGAAAACACCAAGATAGATAACTTGGTCATGATCGCCCACAACTGCGTCATCGGGCGCAACTGCCTGATCGCCGCGCATGCCGGCATCTCCGGTTCGGTTACCGTCGGCGACGGGGTGATCTTCGGCGGCAAGGCCGGCATCGGCGACCACATCGCCATCGGCGCGGGCGCCCGGGTGGCGGCCGGCGCGGGGGTGCTGGCCGACATCCCGGCGGGCGAGACATGGTCGGGCTATCCAGCCAAACCGATCCGTCAGTTCTTGCGCGAGACCGTCTGGGTGTCCAAACAGGCGTCCGGAAAGGCTCGCGCGGGAAAGACGGACGGATGAGCGACGACGGAAAGATTGATTACGCCGAGGTGATGCGGCGGCTGCCGCATCGGTATCCCTTTCTGCTGATCGACAAGGCCGAGGACTTCATCGCCAACACCTCGATCGTCGGCATCAAGAACGTCAGCCACAACGAGCCCTTCTTCCCGGGCCACTTCCCGATCGATCCGGTCATGCCGGGCGTGCTGATCGTCGAGGCCATGGCCCAGACGGGCGCGCTGCTGATGTCCAAGACGCTGGACGTCTCGGTCGAGGGCAAGGTGATCATGTTCATGTCCATCGACGGCGTGCGCTTCCGCAAGCCGGCGCGGCCGGGCGACCAGCTGCGCATGGAGGTGAAGGTGATCAAGGCGCGCGGCGACGCCTTCAAGTTCCGCGGCGAGACCTTCATCGACGGCAAGCTGGCCGCCGAGGCCGAGTTCATGGCCATGGTGGTGACGGTGGCGGAGCCGGCGGCGTGAGCATCCACCCCACCGCCATCGTCGACGCGAAGGCGGAGATCGGCGACGGCGTCGAGATCGGCCCCTGGTGCACCGTCGGGCCGGGGGTGATCCTGTCGGAGGGCGTGCGGCTGGTCAGCCACGTGGTGGTCCAGCAGGACACCACCGTGGGTCCGCGCACCGTCATACATCCGTTCTGCGTCATCGGCGGCGATCCGCAGCACGGCGGCTACAAGGGCGAGCCGGTGCGGCTGGAGATCGGCGCCGACAACGTCGTGCGCGAGCACTGCACCTTCAACCGCGGTACGCCCGGCGACCGCAAGCTGACCACCATCGGCTCCAACGGCCTGTTCATGACCGGCGCCCACGTCGGCCACGACGCCATCGTCGGCGACAATGTGACCATGGCCAACCACGCCACGCTCGGCGGCCATTCCCGCGTCGGCAGCCGGGTCTTCCTCGGCGGCCTGTGCGCGGTGCACCAGTTCGGCCGGGTGGGGCAGGGGGCGATCGTCGGCGGCCTGGCGGCCGTGACCCGCGACGTCATTCCCTACGGCTCGGTCTGGGGCAATCACGCCAGCCTGCATGGGCTCAACCTCGTGGGGCTGAAGCGCAAGGGCTACGGCAAGGACGCCATCCGGCGGCTGCTGGCCGCCTACCGGGATCTGTTCGAGCGGGATGATGCGCCCTTCGCCGAACGTCTGGAGGCGGTCGAGGCGGGATATGCCGATCTGCCGGAGATCATGGAGATCGTCGCCTTCATCCGCGACGGCGGGCGGCGGCCGCTGTGCCTGCCGGAACAATGAGGGGCAAGCTGGCGCTGATCGCGGGCGGCGGGGCCTTGCCGCTGTCGGTGGCGGCCCGCTGCGAGGCCGAGGGACGGCCGGTGTTCGTGGTTCGGCTGGCGGGCTTCGCCGACCCCCATCTGGCGCACTATCCGGGGATCGACGCCGGCATGGCCGAGATCGGCCGCATCCTGTCGGCGATGAAGAAGGCGGACTGCCGGGCCGTGTGTCTGGCGGGAATGGTCAGCCGGCCCGACTTCCGGACCCTGAAGCCCGACTTCAGGGGCGCGACCCTCCTGCCCGGCATCGTCAAGGCGGCGGCGCAGGGTGACGACGCCCTGCTGCGCAAGATCCTGTCGGTGTTCGAGGCGGAGGGCTTCGACGTCGAGGGGGCGGACGACATCCTCGGCGGCGAGACGCTCCCTGGCGGGGCGCTGGGCGCCGTGTCGCCGACGGCGGAGCAGTTGGCCGACCTGAGGAAGGCGCTGCATGTGGCGGAAAAATCTGGCGAACTGGACATCGGCCAGGGCGCGGTGGTCTGCGACGGTCTGGTGCTGGCGGTGGAGGCGCAGGAGGGCACCGACGCCATGCTGGTGCGCGTCGCCGGGCTGCCCGCCGACCTGCGGGGCTCGCCGGGCGACCGCAAGGGGGCGCTGGCCAAGGCGCCGAAGCCGATCCAGGATCTGAGGGTGGATATGCCCGTGATCGGAGCCCGCACCGTGGAGCTGGCGGCGGCCGCCGGCCTCGCCGGCATCGGCGGCGTGGCGGGCCGGCTGATCGTCATCGACCGGCCGGCGATCATCGAGGCGGCGGACCGGCTGGGCCTGTACGTCTGGGGCGAGCCGCCGGGGGAGCGGACGTGAGCCGGCCCCTGAAGATCATGCTGGTCGCGGCCGAGGCTTCGGGCGACGATCTCGGCGCCGGGCTGGCGCGGGCGCTCAAGGCGCGGCTCGGCGATGAGGTGGTCTTCGTCGGCGTCGGCGGGGCGAGGATGGCCGCGGAGGGCGTCCGGAGCCCGTTCGACATCGCCGAACTGTCGGTGCTCGGCTGGCTGGAGGGGCTGAAGGCCTATGGCACGGTGAAGCGCCGTGTCGCGGACACCGTCGCCCTGGCCATTGCCGAGAAGCCGGACGCGGTGGTGCTGATCGACAGCTGGGGCTTCACCATCCGGGTCGCCCGGGCGATCCGCGCGGCCCTGCCCGATCTTCCGCTGATCAAGTACGTCGGGCCGCAGGTGTGGGCCTCGCGCCCGGGACGGGCGAAGACCCTGGCGCAGTCCGTCGACCATCTGCTGGCGCTCTACGCCTTCGATGCGCCGTGGTTCGAACGCGAGGGTCTGGCCACGACCGTGGTCGGCTCGCAGGCGCTGCACATCGACCTCGAAGGCGCGGACCCGGCCCGCTTCCGCGCCGCGCGCGGCATTGCGCCGGACGCCGACCTGCTGCTGGTCCTGCCGGGAAGTCGCCGGTCCGAGATCCGGCTGATGACGCCGGTGTACGAGGCCGCGATCGCGCGGCTGAAGGGGGCCGATCCCGCGCTGGAGGTGGCGGTCGTCGCGGCCGGGCCTGTCGCCGACGACGTGGCCAGTCGCGTCGCCTCCTGGCCTTTCCGCGTTCACCTGGTCCAGGAGGCCGAGAAGTACGACGCCATGCTGGCGGCGACGGTCGCATTGGCGACGAGCGGCACCGTATCCTCGGAACTGGCCGTGGCGGGCGTGCCGATGGTGATCGGCTACCGTTTCCAGCCGCTCAGCTATGCGATCATGCGGCCCTTCTTCACGGGCAAGTACGCGACCCGGTTCAACCATGCCGCCGACGAGGAGATCGCCCGGGAGCTGATCCAGGACGACGCCACGCCGGAGAAGTTCGCCGCCGAGGTGGGCCGACTGCTGGCCGACCCGGAGGCGCGGCGGGCGCAGGCGGTGCGACAGACGGAGGCGCTGGACCTGATGGGGCGCCATGGGCGCCATCCGTCGGAGGTCGCCGCCGACACGGTTCTGAGGGTGATCGCCGCCGGCCGGAGCGGTCCCTAGCGGGGGGCCGCGGCGGGATCGAGCAGGGCGCGCCACCCGCCGCCCGACAGGCTGCGACGGGCCAGGATCATCGCCGCCACCACGCAGGCGCTGAAAAGTGCGCCCTCAAGCGCTGCGGTCACCGAATGGCTGACAGGTCCCAGCCCCGCCTCGCCGAACACGGCCCCGATCTGGTCGAGACGTAGCCGCGACTGCGGGAAACGGGCGGCGAGCTGGTCCAGACTGCCGCCCATGAGCCGCCCGCCCAGCAGGGGGATGGCCGCCCCGGCCAGGCCGCCCGCGAGGGCGGTCGCGGCGATGCTGCGACGCAGGGGCAGCGAGCGGGGTCTGCGGCTGGCCAGCCACGCCCCGAGCCCCACCGCAGCGCCCAGCAGCGCCCCCTCGGTCGCCCCGGTGATGTCGCCCGGCGTCTGGCCGAACAGCAGGTTGAAGGCGTCGGTCCCGAGCAGCTTGACGACCGCGCCGACGATCAGCCCGCCCAGCGCTCCGCCGAGGATGCTCCCCGGACCGGGACGGCCCGAGGCGAACCCGGAGGAGGCGACGCCGGCCGCCACGCCCACGCCGCCGATCAGGCCGACGAGGACCGTCAGGCAGATCAGCACGAGCAGAATCGAGGCCGCGCCCATTCCGTCCTGCAGCGGCTGGGAGGCGCCCACGAGACCGTAGAACAGGCCGCCGAGCACACCCGCGCCGCCGCCGCCGGCCATGCCGGCGACGGAGAGGAAGGCGATCTGCGGCAGCGATCCGGCGGGCGGGGCCGCGGCGGCGGGCGGGACCTGGGGCCGACCCGGCGTCTCAGCCGGCGCCGCGTCCAGCCGCTCCACCGTGGCGATGAAGCGGTAGCCGTGCTTGGGCACGGTCTCGATGAAGCGCGGCCGGCCGGCGTCGTCGCCCAGTTGGCGTCGCAGGGTGCGGATGCACTGGGTCAGGGCCTCGTCCGTCACCGGCACGCCGCGCCAGACCTCCTCGAGGAAGCGGTCCTTGGACACCAGACGGCCCTGCTCGCTGACCAGCAGGGCGAGGGCGTCGAGGTAGCGGGCGTTGAGCTCCACCCGCGTGTCGTCCAGCCGCAGCTGGCGGTCGTGGGGGTCGAGAAGGAAGCCTTCGAAGCGGTAGCGGCCGGGCGCCATGTTTCAGCACAACCTCACGACTTGCTCATGCCGCTCACCCGGCGCGCAGGGCAGGGGTGAGCCTCCCCCAGGTGCGGAGGCAAGGCAATGGCCGGAGAGACGGAAATCGGCGAACTGCGCCGCGGTCGGCGATGGATGATCGCCAGCGCGGTCGGTGTGGCCGGGCTGATGGGGCTGTCGATCGTGGTCGACGAGGCGGTGGAGGAGCGGGACGATCTGGTGCTGACCGGCGGCGCGGTCGAAACGGGGCCGTCGGGTGAGCGGATGTGGCGCGGCGAGCTGGCCAATGTCGCTCCCGGGCCCTGCCGCGACCTGGCCGTGGATATCCGGTTCCTCGATCGCGGCGGGCGACTGGCGGGCGAACTCGCGACCCGCGCCAGCCGGCTGGCGGCCGGAGGTCGGATCGCCCTCGAGGCGGCCTTGCCGGAAGGAGCGACGGCGCTGCAGATCTACGCCCTGCGCTGGCGAACCCCCGACGCCTGCATCGAACTGGGGCCGTTCCGGCCGCGGCCGCTGGCGCGGCTCCACCCCTGAACCGGTCCGATAACAGAAAGGCGCCAAGGCTTGCGCCCGGCGCCTCCGGCCTGTCGGCGCGGCAGGATCAGCCGCGGTTCTGGATCGGCACGTAGTCGCGCTCGGTCGGACCGGTGTATAGCTGACGCGGACGGCCGATCTTCTGCGACGGGTCCTCCATCATCTCCTGCCACTGGGCGATCCAGCCGACGGTACGCGCCAGGGCGAACAGCACCGTGAACATGGTGGTCGGGAAGCCCATCGCCGACAGGGTGATGCCCGAATAGAAGTCGACGTTCGGGAACAGCTTGCGCTCGATGAAATACTCGTCGTTCAGCGCCACGCGCTCCAGCTCGCGGGCGACCTGCAGCAGCGGGTCGTTGGGGTCGCCGACCGCCTCCAGCACCTCGTGGGCGCTCTGCTGCATCACCTTGGCGCGCGGATCGTAGTTCTTGTACACGCGGTGGCCGAAGCCCATCAGCTTGTACTTGCGCGCCTTCACCCCCTCGATGAATTCGGGGATGCGCTCCGGCGTGCCGATCTCCTTGAGCATGTTGAGCGCCTCCTCGTTGGCGCCGCCGTGCGACGGGCCCCACAGGCAGGCGATGCCGGCGGCGATGCAGGCGAACGGATTGGCGCCCGAGGAGCCGGCCAGGCGGACGGTCGAGGTCGAGGCGTTCTGCTCGTGGTCGGCGTGGAGGATGAAGATGCGGTCCATGGCGCGGGCGAGCACCGGATTGACCACATAGTCCTCGGCCGGCACGGCGAAGCACATGCGCAGGAAGTTCTCGGCGTAGTTCAGGTCGTTGCGCGGCGACACGAACGGCTGGCCGATGTGGTACTTGTAGGCCCGGGCGGCGATGGTCGGCATCTTGGCGATCAGGCGGATTGCCGAGATGTTGCGCTGCACCGGATCGTTGATGTCGAGGCTGTCGTGGTAGAAGGCCGACAGGGCGCCGACAGTGCCGACCATGATGGCCATCGGGTGGGCGTCGCGCCGGAAGCCCTCGAAGAACCGGTCGAACTGCGAGTGCAGCATCGTATGCATGGTGATGCTGTTCTCGAACTTCTCGTACTCGGCCGCGGTGGGCAGCTCGCCGTGGAGGAGCAGGTGGCAGACCTCGACGAAGTTCGACTTCGAGGCCAGCTGGTCGATCGGGTAGCCGCGATGCAGCAGCACGCCCTTGTCGCCGTCGATGAAGGTCAGGGCGGATTCGCAGCTGGCGGTCGAGGTGAAGCCAGGGTCGTAGGTGAAGGCCCCGGTCGCCCCGTACAGCTTGCGGATGTCGATGACGTCCGGACCGGTGGAGCCCGACAGCACCGGCAGTTCGACGGCCTTGTCGCCGTGGGTGAGCGTCGCCGTCCCGGCGGCCTTGGCTTGTTCGGTCATCTGGGCCCCTTCATGATCCTGCGGCGGCCATATTCGCGGGGAGGCGCGGCCGCGTTTCGTTTGTGAACGTCACTTAGTCTGTTGCAGCGCGTCATCCAAGCGCCCGAGGGCTTCTTCCCGCCCCAAAGCCGCCAACGTCTTCGCGATGTCGGGAGATGAGGCGCCGCCGGTGAGGGCGGCCCGCATGGCCGGACCGATCTTGCCGAAGCCCACCGCCTCCTCCTCGGCGAACGCCTTCAGCTCGGCCTCGAGGGCGAAGACGTCCCAGCTGGCGAACAGACGCAGCCGGTCGCGCAGCCGCCCGATCCGTTCGCCAGACTCGCCCGAGAGCAGGGCGCGGCCCTTGTCGTCGACGGGGAGGGGGCGGGTCCTGAGGACGAAGGCGGTCTGGTCGGCGAGCTCCAGCGTGGTCTTCGCGCGGTCCTTGACGAAGGGCATGGCGCGCAGAAGGCGGGCTTCGTCGTGCTCGCCGAGGGTGTGGCCGCGCGCGAGGTGGACGTCGAGGGTCAGCTTGGCCAGCCGGTCGTCCTCGGCCATCCGGATCCAGTGGGCGTTGACGTGGGCCAGCTTGTCGAAGTCCAGCCGGGCGGGAGCCTTGCCGACGCCGGGCAGGTCGAACCAGGTCTGGGCCTGTTCGTCGGAGAACAGCTCGTCGTCGCCGTGACTCCAGCCGAGGCGCGCAAGGTAGTTGCGCATGGCTTCGGGCAGGTAGCCCATCTCGGCGTACTCGTGCACCGCCTGGGCCCCGTGACGCTTGCTGAGCTTGGCGCCGTCCGGGCCGTGGATCAGCGGGATGTGGGCGAAGGTGGGCCGCCGCCAGCCGAGCGCGTCGTAGATCAATGATTGACGAGCGGCGTTGTTGAGGTGGTCGTCGCCGCGGATGACGTGGGTCACGCCCATGTCGTGGTCGTCGACGACCACGGCGAGGTTGTAGGTCGGGGCGCCGTCCGAGCGCAGGATGACCAGGTCGTCCAGCACCGAGGATTCCCAGCGCACGGCTCCCTGCACGGCGTCCTCCACGACCACGGCGGCATTGAGCGGGCGGCGGAAGCGGACGGTGTGCGGCTTCTCCAGATCATCCACCGTCGGGGTGCGGTCGCGCCAGGGGGACTCGAAGGCGCGGCCCTCGGCCCTGGCGGCGTCGCGCAGGGCGCCGGTCTCCTCGGCAGACAGGAAGTCGCGATAGGCGTGACCGTTCTCCAGCAGCCGGTCGACCACCTCGCGGTGGCGGTCGGCGCGCGAGGCCTGGAATACCGGCTCCTCGTCGGCGAACAGCTCCAGCCAGGCGAGGCCGTCGAAGATCGCCTTCACCGCGGCGTCGGTGGAGCGCTCGCGGTCGGTGTCCTCGACCCGCACGAGGAACTTTCCGTTGCGTCCGCGCGCGTACAGGTAGTTGAATAACGCCGTTCTGGCTCCGCCGATGTGGAGGTAGCCGGTCGGCGAGGGGGCGAAGCGGGTGACCACTTCGGGCTTCGGGTCGGGTGAGGTCATGGCGGGTCGGTCCGGTCGGGCCGCCCTTATAACGCCGGACGCGGCCAAGCCTACCCCGGTCGCGCGGGCCCGGCGCTTCCTGAAGGATCAGATCGACGCCCAGGCCCTGCGCTGGAGGCTGTGGGCGCCGGTGGCATTCGGGGGCGGCTGCGCGGTCTATTTCGGACTTCGTGTGGAGCCGCCGCTGTGGCCGCCGGGGCTGGCGGCGCTCGTCGTCTCGGCCGCATGGCTGGCGGCGCGACGGGCGGGCCTGACGCGCCGTTGGACCCTGCCGTTGATGTTGCTGGCCTGCTTCGCCCTCGGGCTGGCCTGCGCCAGGCTGCGGACCGGGGCGACGGCGGCGCCGATCGCGCCGGCGATGTCGCGGCCGACCGTGATCGAGGGCTGGGTGGTCGACGTCGACAGCCCCGGCGCCGCCGGCCCGCGCGTGGTGATCGTGCCGGTGCGGGTGCGCGGCCTGGCCCCGGAGGCGACGCCGGTCCGGCTGCGCGCGACGGTGCGCGGCGAGGCGCCCGGACCGGGAGAGGCCGTCCGGCTGTTCGCCGTGCTCAATCCGCCGCCGGCGCCCGCCAGTCCGGGCGCCTACGATTTCGGGCGCAACGCCTTCTTCCAGCGCATGGGCGGGGTGGCGTTCGCCGTCGGAGAGACGCGACCAGCCTGGCTGCCGGAGCCGCCGGCGGGCCTGCGACGGACCATGGCGATCAACGGGCTGCGCTACGACCTGGCCCGGCGCATCGTCGCAAGGCTGGGGCCTCGCACGGGCGGCGTGGCGGCGGCCATGACCACGGGCCACGAGGCCTGGCTGGACCCGGCGGAGGTGGACCGGATGCGCGATTCCGGCCTCGCCCACATCCTGTCGATCTCGGGGTTGCACATGGCGGTGGTCGGCGGCTTCGCCTTCTTCCTTTTCCGCCTGTTGGTCGCCGCCTGGCCCTGGCTGGCGCTGCGGGTGTCGGGGAAGAAGGTGGCGGCGTGGGCCGGGCTGCTGGCGGTCGGGACCTACCTCGTCGTCTCCGGCGCGCCGCCGCCGGCCGAGCGGGCCGCGATCACCGCCGCGATCGCCTTCGTGGCCGTGCTTCTGGACCGGCAGGCGATCAGCATGCACGCCCTGGCGGTCGCGGCGCTGGTGGTGCTGGCCCTGCAGCCGGAAGCCATCGTCACGCCGGGGTTCCAGATGTCGTTCGCCGCCACCGCGGCCCTGGTGGCGCTGGTCGAGGCGTGGCCGCGACGGCCGAAGGAGATCTCCGCCCCGTGGCCGATCTTGCTCGTGCAGCGATCCGGCGCCTGGCTGGGCGCGGCCGTGCTCGCCAGCCTCGTCGCCGGCGCCGCCACCGGTCCGTTCGCCATGCAGCACTTCAACCGCACGGCCATGTACGGCCTGCTGGCCAATCTGACCGTGGCGCCGATCTCGGACTTCGTCGTCATGCCGATGCTGGCCCTGGGGGCGCTGCTGGAGCCGCTGGGACTGGGCGCGCCCTTCCTTTGGGCGGCGGGGCAGGGGATCGGCGCGACGCTGGACGTCGGCGGCTGGGTCGCCGGTCTTCCGGGAGCGGTGCGGACCGTCGCCAGCGCACCGGACGTCGCCCTGCCGGTTGCCTTCCTCGGCGTGCTGTTCTGCTGCCTCTGGCGCGGGCCGCTGCGCTGGCTGGGCTTCCCCTTCGCCTGCGCGGTCCTGCTGTGGCCGCGCCCGCCCGCTCCGGCGATCTGGATCGGGGATGGCGCGACGCAGGCGGCCTTCGTGCACGAGCGGACGGCGGTCGTCGTTCGTCCGGGGGTGCGCCGGTTCGCCGTGGACGTCTGGTCGCGGCGGCGCGGCGTGCAGGCGGTGGAGCGGCCGGGCGAGGCGTGGTCGTGCTCGCGCTTCGCCTGCGCGCCCGCCACCCCGGAGTCAGGGCCGGTGGCCCTGTGGTGGGGTCGCCGGCCGCCGGGACCCGCGCAACTGGAAGCGCTCTGCCGCTCGGCGCCGGTGGTTGTGGTTCGCCCCGAGCTCGGCGTCCTGCCGTCCGCGTGCGAGGGCCGGCTGGTGCTCGACGGCGTCGACTGGGCGCGTGGCGGGGCCGTCGAGCTGTGGCGCGACGGCCAGCCGGAGGCGAACCGCTGGCGGGCGAAATGGGTCTCGGAGGCGCGGGGCGACCGTCCCTGGTCCCGGTTCGCGGCCGCGCCGCCGCCGGAATGACAAGGGTCGCGCTACCGGCCGGTCATCTCCGCCGCAGCGCAGCGAGAGCCGGGACCGGTTGCCCCCGGCTCAGTGGTAGCGGCGGATCAGGCCCACCAGCTTGCCCTGGACCGCCACCTGGTCGGCACCGAAGATCTTGGTCTCGTAGTTGCGGTTGGCCGGCTCGAGAGCGATCGAGGCGCCCTTCTTGCGCAGCCGCTTCAGGGTGGCCTGCTCGCCCTCCACGAGGGCCACGACGATCTCGCCCGAGTTGGCGTGATCGGTCGAGCGGATGACCACCAGATCGCCGTCGAGAATGCCGGCCTCGATCATCGAGTCGCCCTCGATCTCCAGCAGATAGTGTTCACCGGCGCCGAGCAGGGCCTCGGGCACCGGATAGCGCGCCTGCTCGTGCTCGATGGCGTCGATCGGGGTGCCGGCGGCGATCTTGCCCATCAGCGACAGTTCGCGCGTGTCGTTGGCGGGCTCGGCCGGGGCGCGGCGGCCGCCGCCCTCGATGACGCCGGGGGTGAAGCCGGCGTGGCCCCGGGGCGCGCCCGTGGTCGCCTGTTCCGGCAGCTTGACCACCTCCAGCGCCCGCGCCCGGTGCGCCAGCCGGCGGATGAAGCCGCGCTCCTCCAGCGCCGTGATCAGCCGGTGAATGCCCGACTTGGACGCCAGGTCCAGCGCCTCCTTCATCTCGTCGAACGAGGGGGAGACGCCGGTCTCCTTGATCCGTTCGTGGATGAACATCAGCAGTTCGTGCTGTTTGCGCGTGAGCATGGAGACCTCGAGGCGAATCCCGTTGCGGAGAACGCTAACGGAACAAACCGCAAACGTCCACAAGGTGTTCCTGTGCTGTTCCGGTTAAGGTCCGGTTACCGTGACGCCGCGGCAGGTCAGGCCAGCAAGGCCCGCGTCGCCGCCTCCACGTCCGCCTGCCGCATCAGGCTCTCGCCCACCAGGATAGCCTGGGTGTGGGCCGCCGAGACCCGCGCCACGTCGTCGGGCGTGAAGATGCCGCTCTCGGCCACCAGGAGGGCGCGGACGGGGCTGAGTATGGCCAGCCGCCCGGTGGTCGCAAGGTCGACATCGAAGGTGCGCAGCGAGCGATTGTTGACGCCCACCAGGTCTCCGCCGAGGCGGCAGGCGCGCTCCATCTCGGCCTCGTCGTGGGTCTCGATGAGCGCATCCATGCCGAGGCGTTCCGCCTCCGCCATCAGTTCAGCCGCGACGACATCATCAATCATGGCGAGGATGATCAGGATGCAGTCGGCGCCCAGCGCCCGGCTCTCGGCGACCTGCCACGGGTCGACGAGAAAGTCCTTGCGCAGGCAGGGCAGGGCGGTCGCGTCGCGGGCGGCGGCGAGAAAGGCGTCGTCGCCCTGGAAGCTCGGACCGTCGGTCAGCACCGAAAGGCAGGTCGCGCCGCCGCGTTCGTAGGCCCTGGCGAGGGCCGGCGGGTCGAAGTCGGCGCGGATCAGGCCTTTGGAGGGACTGGCCTTCTTGATCTCGGCGATCAGGGCGGGGCGGCCCGTCGCCTCGAAGCGGGCCTGCAGGGCGGCCCGGAAGCCGCGCGGGGCCGACGCCTCGCGCGCCCGCGCCTCGATCGCGTCCTGCGACAGCGCCGCCTTGCGGGCGACCACCTCCTCGCGCTTGTAGGCGGCGATGCGGGCCAGCACGTCGGTCATTGCGCGGGTTCCTCGACCGGCACGTGGCTGACCTCCACCAGCCGGGCGAGCGCCGAGCGTGCCGCCCCCGAATCGATCGTCCCCGCCGCCAGACTGGCGCCCTCGCGCAGGTCCGCGGCCTTTTCGGCGACCACCAGCACCGCGGCGGCGTTCAGCAACACCACGTCGCGGTAGGCCCCCGGCGCGCCGTCCAGCAGGTCGCGCAGGGCGGCGGCGTTCTCCTCGGGGTCGCCGCCGCGCCGGGCGGCCAGATCGGCGCGCGGCAGGCCCGCGTCCTCGGGCGCGATAGTGAAGCGGCGGACGGCGCCGTCCTTCCATTCCGCCGCCTCGGTGACGCCGGTGGTCGTGAGTTCGTCCAGGCCCTGGCCGTGCACGGTCCACGCCCGCCTGGCCCCCAGCCGGCCCAGCACCTCGGCCAGCGGCTCCAGCAGGGCGGGGTCGTAGACGCCCATCACCTGCCGGCGCGCCCCGGCCGGATTGCACAGGGGGCCGAGCAGGTTGAAGACGGTGCGGAAGCCGATCTCGGCGCGCACCGGCCCGACGTGGCGCATGGCGCCGTGGTAGGTCGGGGCGAACAGGAAGGCGATGCCGGCCTCGCCGAGGCAGCGGCGCTGTTGGGCCGGGGTGGCGGCGAGATTGACGCCCAGCGCCGCCAGCACGTCGGACGAGCCGGATTTGGAGCTCATCGCCCGGTTGCCGTGCTTGGCCACCTTCAGACCGGCCCCGGCGAGCACGAGGGCGGTGGCGGTGGAGATGTTCCAGGTGTGCTGGCCGTCGCCCCCGGTGCCGCAGGTGTCGACCACCTCGTAGGGGTGGTCGAGGCACAGCGCCGCCTCGCGCATGGCGGTGGCGAAGGCGACGATCTCGTCGACGGTTTCGCCGCGGATGCGCAAGGCGGTGACCGCGGCGGCGACCTGGGCCGGGGTCGGCTCGCCGCGCAGGCAGGCGGCGAAGAAGGCGTGCGCCTCCTCGCCCGACAGCACACGGCCGTCGACCAGTTTCGCCAGCAGGGGCTTGAAGCTGTCGGCCATCAGACCATCGCCCGGCGCTTCACCGCCGCCAGGTCGAGGAAGTTGGCCAACAGATCGTGGCCGTGCTCGGTGGCGATCGACTCAGGGTGGAACTGCACCCCGTGGATCGGCCGGCTGCGGTGCGACAGGCCCATGATCTCGCCGTCGGCGGTCCAGGCGGTCACCTCCAGCACGTCCGGGAGCGTCTCCCGCCTCACCGCCAGCGAGTGGTAGCGGGTGGCGGTGAAGGGAGACGGCAGGCCGCGGAACACCCCCTTGCCCGCGTGCTCGATCGGCGAGGTCTTGCCGTGCATCAGGGCCTTGGCGCGGATCACCTCGCCGCCGAAGGCCTGCCCCATGGCCTGGTGGCCGAGGCAGACGCCGAAGATCGGCATGGTCTCGGGCGCGGTGGCCAGCAGGTCCAGGCAGATTCCCGCCTCGTTCGGCGAGCAGGGCCCCGGCGACAGCAGCACCGCCTCCGGACGCAGGGCCCAGGCCTCGGCGGCGGTCAGGTCGTCGTTGCGCACCACGCGCGTCTCCGCTCCCAGCTCCGCAAGGTAGTGGACCAGGTTCCAGGTGAAGCTGTCGTAGTTGTCGACGACGAGGATCATGCAGCGCTTCTAGGGGGGAAGGCGGGGCGCGCCAAGCGACCGTTTCGCAAGGGTTCGTTAACCATGATCGGCGGAACTGGGCGCGGAACGGAGGGGCGCATGGCCGAGGACGGAATCGCGCGGGCGCGACGCCTGCTGGAGACGCCGCAGAGCCGGGGCGGAGCCGCGTCGGCGCTGGCCGCGGCGGCGCTGGCCGCTTCGGCGGCGGTGCTGATGGCCGGGGTGATGGTGCTGGGCCCGGGCGTGCGGTTCGACGAACCCGCCGCGGCTCAGCCCCTGTTCCCGAACGGGTAGCGCCAGGCCTCGCCGGCGGCGCGCATCGGCGCCCGGGCCTTGGCCTGCGTCTCGGCGTACTCGGCGGCCGGATCGCTGTCGGCGACCACGCCGGCGCCGGCCTGCACATGCACCCGGCCGTCGGCGAACAGGGCGGTGCGCAGGACGATGCAGACATCCGCCTCGCCCCCGGCCGAGATGTAGCCGACGCCGCCGCCGTAGCCGACGCCGCGCTTGACGCTCTCCAGCTCGTCGATGATCTCCATCGCCCGCACCTTGGGCGCGCCCGACACCGTGCCCGCGGGGAAGGTGGCGCGCAGCACGG
>JANJTI010000174.1 GCA_024711185.1 Brevundimonas sp.
GTCGGCATGGACACCCTCGCCGCCGCTATCGCCGAGGCGCGCGACGCGGTCGAGGACGTTATCGAGCCCTTCCTGCTGCAACAGGGCTTCATCCAGCGCACCCCGCGCGGCCGCATGGCCTGCGCCCGGGCCTACAGCCACCTCGGCCTGACCGAACCCCCGCGCGCGCCGCAGGCGGGGGACCTGTTCGGGGGGAAGTAGCTAGATCCAGCAGCCGGCCAGAGACATCGTGGCGACGAGTCCCCAAAGGGCCGTGATGGGGAAGAGGCCCACCGTCAGCGCTATTGTGAAGCGTCGCGCCACGCGGTGACGGATCGCGAGCACGATACCCAGCAGGATCACCGTCAGGCTCAGGAGCAGCGGTACATAGTTCGGGGGCCGCTCCACGCAGGAGCCAGCCGGTAAGCCGAATGCGAGCTGGAGCAGGAGCATAAGGCCGAGAGGCCCGCTGAGGGCCAGCACGATCCCGGCATAAGGCTGCGCCAACGGACGACGCCACGGATACTGGGTCACGGCTCCTGCTATGCCGAGCACTGCGAAGGCTGCAAGAACCCAGACCAGTTGCATATGGCCAAGCTAGCCGGCTTCCGTTCGCCTGCGAACCCCGTCATGTTTGGCCCGTGACCCGCCGCCTCTCCACCGAGCGCCTGATCCTGCTTCTCGGCCTCGCCGTGCTGGGCTTGGGCGCGTTGATCCTGTGGCTGGTCAGCCGCGACGCCTTCGCCCCGGCCGCCCCGACGCCGGAGGAGCGCGCCGTCGCCCAGGTCCACGATATTCTCGGCCGCGACGCCCGCGTCCGTTATACCGAGCCGGGCCGGCGGCTGGCCGTGTGCGGCTATGTCGAGGACGCCGGTCAGACCGCCGCCTTCATTTCACGCCCCAACCGCCTGATGCTGTCCACCGACCCGCTCCGGACCGAGTACGAACAGATGCAGAGGGACTTCTGCCCCGGCTTCCTGACCCGGCCCACGCCGGTCGCCCGCCCATGACCGACGTCCCCACCGCCGGGCGCTTCGAGGGGCGCGAGCATCGCCTGCCGATCCGCGTCTACTACGAGGACACCGACTTCACGGGTCTCGTCTACCACGCCAACTACGTGCGCTATCTCGAGCGCGGCCGTTCCGACGCCCTGCGCCTCATGGGGGTGGGTCACGCCGAACTTCTGGACGGCGAGCAGCCGATGGCTTTCGTCGTCTCGCAGCTGCAGCTGAAATACCTGAAGCCGGCTCGCATCGACGACGAGCTGGTGGTGCGCACCCGTTACCACGCGGTGAAGGGACCGCGCCTGATCATCGACCAGGAGGTGGTGCGCGGCGACGACGTGCTGTGCAGGGCCGAAGTGGAGGCTGTCTGCATCCATCTGGACGGCCGGCCGCGGCGGCCGACGGCGCTTCTTGTGGAGCGGGTCCGGCCGTGGCTCACGGGCGACGACTGAGCCCTTTTCGACCCGGTCAGGTGCAGACAGTCGACCGTTCCCCTCCAGCCCGCTAGAGCACGGCTGAACCGCCACATATCCGCCATTTCCGTCCGCTGCACAGGGCGGGCAAGTCGGAAGGACGCCGAATGACCGAAGCCTCGATTCTGAACCCCGTGACCCTGTTCATGGAGGCGGACATCGTCGTGAAGCTGGTGATGGTCGGGCTGGCCCTCGCCTCGGTCTGGTCGTGGGCGGTGATCATCGACAAGGCTTTCCGCTTCGCCGGCCTGAACCGCACCGCCGCGGACTTCGAGGATGAGGTCGGTTCGGGGCGACCGCTGGAGGAGATCGCCCAGCGCGCCGGGCCGAACCCCTCCCATCCGCTGCCGCGCATGCTGGTGATCGCCCTGTCCGACTGGCGCGAGGCGCGCACCCGGGGGCCGCTGACGGAAGGCCAGGGGGCCATGCTGATGGCGCGCATCGACCGGGCGCTGGACAGCCTGATCGCCCGCGAGGGTCAGCGGATCGAGAACGGCCTGGGCGTGCTGTCGGTGGTCGCCACCTCCTCGCCCTTCATCGGCCTGTTCGGCACCGTCTGGGGGATCATGAACGCCTTCGGCCGCATCGCCGAGGCGGGCAACACCAACCTGACCACGGTCGCCCCGGCCATCGCCGAGGCCCTGTTCGCCACCGCCATCGGTCTCGCCGCCGCCATCCCGGCCTACATCGCCTACAACAAGTTCTCGATCGACGCCGGCAAGTTCACCGGCCGTCTGGAGAGCTTCGCCGACGACCTGCAGGCCGCCGTGGCCCGCCGCCTGGGCTCCGCCCCGGCCGACGCCCGCCGGGAGGTCTGAGCCATGGCCCTGGGAGGCGCGGCCGGAGGAGGCGGACATGTCCGCGGCCGGCGACGGGCGCGCAAGCGCCCGCTGAGCGAGATCAACGTCACCCCGCTGGTCGACGTCATGCTGGTGCTGCTGATCATCTTCATGATCTCGGCCCCGCTGCTGACCACCGGCGTCGAGGTCGAACTGCCCAAGACCGAGGCCAGCGCGGTCGACACCGAGAGCCAGCCGGTGACCGTGTCGATCGACCGCGACGGGGCCATCTTCGTCGGCGAGAGCCCGGTGGACTGGGAGCGGCTGGTCCTCACCGTCGCCGAGGAGGGCGGCGCGGGCGCGCGCGACAATCCGGTGTTCGTGCGCGGCGACGGGCGCGCGCCCTACCAGGCCGTCGCGCGCGTGATGGCGCGGCTGTCCGGGGCCGGCTTCACCAAGCTCAACCTGATCACCGACACCGCTCCGACCGCGGACGCCCCGACGGGCGGGGAGGGCTGACGGGTGGACCGCCCCGGCGCCGCCCTGGTCGGATCGATCGTCGTCCACGCCGCCGTGGTCGGGGTGATGGCGCTCGGCCTGCTGACCTGGAGCGAGCGTCAGCCTCTGGAGATGGTCAGCACGGTGCCGGTGTCGATCGTCTCGGACACGGTGGTGATCGAGGCCGCCGCGCCCGACAATCCGTCCGACGAACTGGTGACGGAGGACGCCGCCACGGCCCCGGTGGAGAGCCCGCCGGAGCCTGTTCCGCCGGAGCCGACCCCGCCGCCGCCCACGCCGGCCCCGCCCCCGCCGAGGCCCGCGCCGACGCCGCGGCCGACGCCGCTGCGCCCGACCCCC
>JANJTI010000192.1 GCA_024711185.1 Brevundimonas sp.
GCGGCGCCTCGGCGCGGACCGGTTCGGCGCGGGCGGGCTCGCTGCGCACCGGCTCGGCGGCGCGCGGCGCGGCCGCGGGGGCCGGGCGGCGGGTCTCGAAGGTCGAGGTCGCGCTGGTCGGCGGGGCCTTGGCGGCGGCCAGGTCCTCCATGCCGGTGGCGACCACGGACACGCGGATCTTGCCTTCCAGCGCCGGATCGAAGGCGGCGCCGAAGATGATGTTGGCGTCGGCGTCGACCTCGCCGGCGATGGCGTTGGCGGCTTCGTCGACCTCCAGCAGGGTCATGTCCATGCCGCCGGTGATGTTGACCAGCACGGCCTTGGCGCCCTTGAGGCTGGTCTCGTCGAGCAGCGGATTGGCGATGGCGTTCTGGGCCGCCTGCAGGGCGCGGTCCTCGCCCTCGGCCTCGCCCGTGCCCATCATCGCCTTGCCCATTTCGGACATCACGGCGCGGACGTCGGCGAAGTCGAGGTTGATCAGGCCTGGCAGGATCATCAGGTCGGTGATCGAGCGCACGCCCGAGTGCAGGACCTGGTCGGCCATGCCGAAGGCGTCGGCGAAGGTGGTGCGCTCGTTGGCGACGCGGAAGAGGTTCTGGTTCGGAATGACGATCAGGGTGTCGACGTAGCGCTGCAGCTCGGCGATGCCCGCGTCGGCCAGGCGCATGCGATGGCGGCCCTCGAAAGTGAAGGGCTTGGTCACCACGCCGACGGTCAGGATCCCGCGGTCGCGGGCGCACTTGGCGATGACCGGGGCCGCGCCGGTGCCGGTGCCGCCGCCCATGCCGCAGGTGATGAACACCATGTGGGCGCCGTCGAGATGGCTGAAGATCTCCTCGGCCGACTCCTCGGCGGCGTTCATGCCCACCTCGGGGTGGGCGCCCGCGCCCAGACCCTGGGTGATGGTCTCGCCCAGCTGGATGCGACGGTCGGTCTTGGCGAACGAGAGGTGCTGGGCGTCGGTGTTGGCGACGACGAACTCGACCCCCTCGAGGCCGGCGTCGATCATGTTGTTCACCGCATTGCCGCCGGCCCCGCCGACGCCGAACACGACGATGCGGGGCTTCAGTTCCGAGCTTTGCGGACGCACCAGCGAGAGAGACATTTGTTCCGACCTTGAATTCCGACCCTGCCCTGCAGCGCCAATGCGAATGCCCCGCCGAATCGCATTGGTTATGAGCGCGTTAAGGAAACACCCGCCCTGCTTAAGGGAGTGTTACCGGATAGGCCGAGTCGGGCCGTCAAGCACCGGTTTGGTTAACCTTCACAACAGATTTTCTGCACCGCCCGCTTTACCGACATGAAAAAGGGCGGCTCTCGCGAGCCGCCCTTTCCCGTTTCAGTCGTTCGTACCGGACTTAGTACGGACGGTAGTTCAGGCCGATGTTGAAGCGACGGCCGTAGGGGTCGAAGTTCGAGGCGAAGCCCAGGTAGGGCGGCGGCTCGGTGTCGAAGGCGTTGGTCACGCCGGCCCGCAGGGTCAGGTCGTCGCGGACGTTGTAGCGCACCGCGAAGTCGTGACGGACGAAGTCGCCCGTGGTCCACCACTCGACCGGATCGATGTCGAAGTTGCCGGTGGCGACCATGTCGCGGTTCTTGCGCAGGTCCTGCGAAGTCATCCAGTCGGCGACCCAGGTGATGGCCAGGGTGTCGTTGGGCGACCAGGTCAGGCGCGAGACCGCTTCCACGCGGGGGAAGAACACGCTCGAGGTCGAGTCCGTGAAGAAGTTCGGGTTCGACGGGTTGGTGAAGTTCTTCTGATCGATCAGCCAGAGGCCGCCGAGGCTGTAGTCCAGACGACCCCAGTTCCGGCCGATGACGTCTTCGAGGTCCAGCCGGTAGTTGATGGTGAAGTCGAGACCCCGGGTCTCCAGCTTGGCGCGGTTGATCGGCGCCAGGATGAAGCCGCCGATCGGGTCGCCGGCCGGCGCGCCGACCTTGAACACGTCGAACGGGTCCTGGGTGTTCGGATTCCGGCGGAACACGAAGTTGCAGGTGCCGTTGCCCGGATCTTCGGACAGCGACGGACCGCTGACGCAGTCGTCGGCGAGGAACTGGCCGCCGGGCGTGGTGATCACGTTCGACAGTTCGATCTCGTAGTAGTCCAGCACGACCGAGAGGTTCGGGAACATCCGCGGCCGCAGCACGGTCGAGAAGGTGAAGGATTCCGACTCTTCCGGGGCGAGGTCCGGGTTGCCGCCCAGCACCGAGGCGATGCCGGCGTAGGCGTTCGGCAGGTAGTCGTCCGCCTGGTTCGGGGTGGCCCGGGCGAAGTCGTAGGTCAGGCCCTTGCGCGCCGCCAGCTCGGTGCAGTTGGCGATGCGGTTGGCCTTCACCTGGGCCGCGTTCTCACCCGAGAAGTTGGCGATGACCGCCGTCGAGCAGGGGTCCACGAAGCCGTTGACGAAGGTCTGGGCGAACGGACGGAAGTTCTCCGTCAGGTTCGGCGCGCGGAACGAGGTGTTGAAGCTGGTCTTGAAGGTGATGTCCTGGATCGGACGGTAGACCAGGTTCACGCCGTAGACGTCGCCGTCGCCGGCGGTGGTGTAGTCGAACATGCGGTACGAGCCGCTGAGTTCGGCGTACTCGCCCAGCCAGCTGTCGCGGAACAGCGGGATCGAGAGCTCGCCGAAGAACTCTTCGGTTTCGTACTCGGCCGGCAGGAAGTCGGCGCCGGTGTTCAGCTGCAGCACGCGACCGCGGGTGTCGGCGCTGCGGCCCACGCCCTCGGTGAACTCACGACGCCATTCGGCGCCGATGGCCGCGCCGATCGGGCCGGCGCCCCAGAAGTCCCACAGCTGGCCCGAGATCGAGGCCACCGCGGCTTCCTGGATGTTCTTCTCGCGAACGCGGATGGCGGCGGTGATGTACTCGATCGCCGCGGCGCTCTGGTTGCCCTTGCCGAAGACGTTCAGCGGCACGCAGCCGGCGATCTCCGGGTTGGTGGCCGGGTCGGTGTACACGGTGGTGGCCGTGTTCGGGTTCTGCTCGGCGATCGGCAGACCGCGGGCGCGGAGCAGCTGCACGCGGCAGACGATCTCGCCCGGACGGCCGTTGACCTGGCCGGCCGTGTCGACCACCGCGTCCATGGCGTGGGCGAAGCGGATCGCGTCGGGGCCTTCCTCGCGGTTGACGTTGTTCATCTCGCCGCGCACGTACGAGATGTTCCAGTTGAAGTTGTCGACGAAGCCGACGCGGTCGTAGTTGCCGTCGAGGGCCGCCACGTAACGCTCGACCTCGCGGTTGTTGGTCTGGTTCCGGTCGATGCCGAAGCCGCGGTGGTCGGCGATGGCGCCGGCCGTCACCGCGCGGACCGTGCCCGGCTCGTTCGGGGTGGTCGCGCTGGCGCTGTTGTAGCGGGTGAAGGTGTTGGCCGCGATGGCCGCCGCCACGTTGGCCGGCAGGAAGGCGTTGTCCAGACGGGTCGAGAAGCTGGAGGTGCCGGAGATCAGGCCCGGACCGTTGCCGGTGTTGATCGTGCCGCCGAAGCCGGCGTTGGTGATGTAGATGTCCCAGAAGGACTTCTGACCGACGTCGAAGGTGTCCTCGGTGGTGAACTTGCCTTCGAGCGACAGGTCGATGTTGTCGGTCAGACGGAAGTTCAGGCCGGCCTGGTAGCGCTGCGACTCCTGGAAGGGCGAACGCGAGCGCTGGTCGAAGCTGGTCATGCCGGCCGGCTCGCCGTCGCCGCCGATGTTCCACGGACGGTTGGCGCCGGTGTTGCCGATGCGCTGGCCGAAGTTGGCCAGGCGGGCGGTCGGGCCGTCATACCAGTAGGTGTAGGCCGGATCGACCGAGAAGCAGTTGGCCGAGGTCGACAGGCCAGGGCAGTCCGCGAACGGCACGTCCGGGTCGGCCAGCGGGCTGGGACGCTGCATGTTGGCCAGGGTGGTCGAACCCCACTGCGGGCGGTCCAGACGACGGGCGCCGTAGAACTGGGCGGTGTCGTAGAAGCCGTCGTTGACCGGGCCGAACTGGACGTTGGTCGGGTCGGCGTCGATGCCGAGGATGACCGGGTTGCGGCGGATCCAGTCGATGTGCTCGCCGTAGACCTCTTCCATCCGCTCGTACTCGCCGTGAACGTAGACGTTCAGGCGGTCGTCGAACAGGTTGGCGCCGGCCAGGGCCGAGATGCGGCGGGTGTCGGCCTCGCCGCCGTTGACCAGCTGGCCGTAGTTGGCGTCGATCTCGAGGCCTTCGAAGTCGCGGCGCAGGACGAAGTTGACCACGCCCGAGACGGCGTCGGCGCCGTACACCGACGAGGCGCCGCCAGTGATGATCTCGACGTTCTCGATCAGCAGGCGCGGGATCGTCGAGACGTCGACGGCCAGGTTGCCGGCGGCCGAACCGACGTGACGGCGGCCGTCGACGAGGGTCAGGGTGCGGCCCGAGCCCAGCGAGCGCAGGTTGGCGAACTCGAGGCCGCCGTCGTTCAGGTTGGAGCCGGTGGTGTCGGACGGCACCAGCGAGTTGGCGAGGGCCGGGATGGTGGCCAGGTAGTCGATGACCGTGGCCTGACCGGTGCTGAGCAGGTCTTCACGCTCGACCTGGATCAGCGGGGTCGGCGCGTTGACCGGGTCGCGGCGGATACGCGAGCCGGTGACGACGATCTCGCCGATCTCGGTCGCCTGGTCGTCCTGTTGGCCCGTCGAGGTGACGCCGGGCAGACGGTCCTGGGCGAAGGCCGGAGCCGTCAGGGCGACGACCCCTGCGAGGATCGTCGTTCCGAAAAGGTACTTTCGCTTGGCTAGCATTATATGGCCCCAACCTGTGATGATGCGGACGCAGAGCCGCCAGGACTCTGCTTCATCGGGCACGCTAGCATCTGCCGCCGGGCGGACAAGGGATTGTGGCGCGATAGCGACCAATCCGCGCCGGAGTTGTTACAATCCGGACACAGTGTGCCCGGACAAAGGGCGGGAGCCGCGTAGCGGGGCCGTCAGGCGAACACATTCGCGGCGTCTTTGCGGCGCGGTTCGCTCAGAGGTTCTCGCGCAGCCAGCCGGCCGCCCGCGCCACGAGACTGCCCGAGTGCGCCCGGGGCGCGTCGGCCGCGGTGATCTGGCGCGACATCAGCTTGCGGGCCGATACGGCTTCGCGCGGGCCGTAGGCGGCGCGCAGCAGAACCCCGGCGGCGGAGCAGAAGGCGGGGCCGGAGGCGGCGTCGGCGAGGTGCGGCGCCCGTTGCGGCCGGCCAAGGCGCACCGGCCGGTCGAACACCCGCACCGCCAGCTCCCGCACCCCGTTCAGCTGACTGGCTCCGCCGGTGAGAACCAGCCCGGCCCCCGGTTCGAGGCCGACGCCGGCGTTGCGGAGGCGGTCGCGGAGCAGCTCGAGCGTCTCCTCGACGCGCGGCGCGATGACCGTCTTCAGCATGGCGCGAGGGACCACCACCGGGCCGGCGGACGGGTCCTCGCCGCGCGGCGGAGCCTCGAGCATCTCCCGATCCTCGTTGGCGGAGGCCATGGCCGAGCCGTGCAGGGTCTTGAGCCGCTCGGCCCCGGCGCGCGAGGTCGACAGGCCGCGGGCGATGTCGGCGGTGACGTGGTCGCCGCCCACGTTCAGGGATTCGATGTGCAGCAGGCTGCGGCCGCCCCAGACGGCCGCCGAGGTGGCGCCGCCGCCCATGTCGATGCAGACGCAGCCGAGGTCCATCTCGTCGTCCTCCAGCGCGGCGAGCGAGGAGGCGACCGGCGCGGCGACGACGCCCTGCAGGTCGAGGTGCGCCAGCTCGAGGCAGTGGCCCAGGGCGGTGAAGGCGCTTTCGGCCATGGAGACGACGAGCAGGTCCAGGCCGAGGGAGTGGCCGCGCATGGCGCGCGGGTCATGCAGGCCGCGGGCGCCGTCGACCGACCAGGCGATGGGCAGGACGTGGATCGGGCGGCGGTTCGGCAGACGGATCTGGGCCAAAGCCATGCCGATGGCGCGGGCGAGATCGGCGTCGCCGACCGGGTTCTGCCCGAGCGAGACGCGCGCCTGGACGCGGTGACTGGCCATCTGGCCGATGGCGGTGGTGACGACCACTCCGGAGACCGGCGCCCCGGCCGCCCGCTCGGCCCGCTCGACGGCGTGGCCGATGGCCTGGGCGGCCTCGTCCATGTTGACGATGCCGCCGCCGCGCACCCCGCGCGACTGCACATGTCCGGCGCCCGCGACGCGGATGGTCCGGTCGGCGTGCCGCACGCCCTCGGGCTTCATGATGAAGCAGGCCACCTTGGACTGGCCGAGGTCGAGCGCGGCGACGATCGGCGCACGTCCGGCGGCGCCCCGGGTTTCCGCGGTTCTGTCGACAGACCGAGCCATACTGTTATGCGTCTCCGGCGGAAGGCCGCACCGCGACCTGATCGGGGGTTCTCAGATCGATGCGGGCGAAGCCCAGCTCCAGCAGGCGTTCGCGCTGGTCGAGGGCGTCGAGCTGGATCAGCGCGGCCTCCTGGTCGGAAGCGGGCAGCTGGATCAGGCTGCCGTCCTTCAGGCGCAGGTCCCAGCGGCGCTCGTCCACCCGGACCAACGCCTCGGTGCGGCTCATCAGGCGCGGACGCTGGGCCAGCAGGGGCAGGACCTCGGCGGCGGCCTGCTCGGCCCCCTTCCCCACCACCAGCGGCAGGCCTGGATAGCGGCCGGCGTCGGCGCCGTGAATGACCTGGCCCTGACCGTCGATGACGAAGGCCCTGCCGCCGGTCTGCCAGACGGCGAGACGGTCGTGCTCGGTGACCGCGACGATCAGGGTGTTCGGCAGCAGGCGCACGACGCGGGCCGACTTCACCCAGCCGACCTGCTCGACCCGCTCGCGTACCGCGTCGAGGTCGATCGAGGTCATCGCCTGACCTGCCGGCAACTGCACGGCGCGCTGGATGGCGGCCGTGGCTTCCGGGCTCTCGCCCTCGATGAAGACCTTCTCGAGCTTGAGGCCCATGCCGGCGACAAGGCCGTCGACGCCCTGGCCGATCGAGGCGCCGATGCGCTCGGCGCGCGCGCCGGTGGCCAGCAGGCCGGCCAGCACCAGCACCCCCGCGGCGATCGACACCACCACGGCGCGCGGCGACAGGTCGAGACGACCGATGGCCGCCATCTTGCCCGGAATGGCCGGCGCGTTGCGAGGCGCGCGGCCGCGCCCCCGGGATCCGGGAGCGCCGCGTTTTGCAGGCTGGTTCGAACTCTGTCGCCGACCGCCGCGAACTACCGCGGGCATGAGGCGTCCTCCACCATCCACCGGACCAGGTCTCGATACCCAATCCCGACATGGGCGGCCTGCTCGGGGGCGAGCGAGGTCGAGGTCATGCCCGGTTGGGTGTTGACCTCCAGAAGAACGAGAACGTCGTTAAGATCGTCATAACGAAAGTCGGAGCGGGAAACGCCCCGGCAACCAAGCGCGGCGTGGGCGCGCTCGGCCTGGCGCAGGGCCGCCTCGAAGATGTGCGCCGGAAGTTCGGCGGGCAGCTGGTGGATCGATCCGCCGGGCGCGTACTTGGCCTCGTAGTCGTAGAAGCCCTTCACCGGCGTGATGTCGGTGACCGTCAGCGCCCGGGGTCCGGTCGGCTCGCCGAGCACCGCCACCGCCAGCTCCTTGCCGGGGATGTAGGGTTCGACCATCACCTGCTCGCCATAGGCCCAGTCGTCCGCGCCGACTTCGAGCTGCGGGCCATTGGCGCCGGCAGGGACGAGGAAGACGCCGACCGAGGAGCCCTCGGCGTTGGGCTTGATGACGTAAGGCGGCTCGATGACGTGCCGGCGGGCGACCTCGAACCGGTCGTAGAGGCCGCCGCCCGGCACCGTGACGCCAGCGGCGCGCAGCACCGCCTTGGACTTGTCCTTGTCCATGGCCAGGGCCGAAGCCAGGACGCCGGAGTGGGTGTAGGGGATCTGCAGGGTCTCGAGAATGCCCTGTACGCAGCCGTCCTCGCCCCAGACGCCATGCAGGGCGTTGAAGGCGACATCGGGCTTCAGCTCGGCCAGCACCTGTGCGAGGTCGCGGCCGGCGTCGATCCGGCTGACGCGGGCGACCTGCCCTTCGAGAGCGTCGGCGCAGCCCGCGCCCGAGTTCAGCGACACCTCCCGCTCCGGCGACAGTCCGCCCATCAGGACGGCGACGTGCAGCTCGGTCAGGGGGCGGTTCATGGGAAGCTCCGGAACAGTCTTCGGATTGCGACCACCGTCCTTAACAGCCCGTCAACCAATCCGGTCCCCGCGTAGAATTCGCCGTTCCGGCGGGGAGGCCGCGGGTTCAGCCGGGACGGCCGATCCGCCGGATCTCCCAGTCGAGCTGGACGCCGGTCTTCGCCAGCACGTCGGCCCTCACCGCCTCGCCCAGGCCCTCGATGTCGGCGGCGGTGGCCTCGCCCGGGTTGATCATGAAGTTCGAGTGCAGTTCCGAGAACTTCGCGCCGCCGCCGGTGGCCTTGAAGAGCTTGCCGCGCCAGCCGGCCGCGTCGACCAGCTTCCACGAGGAATGGCCCTCGGGGTTCTTGAAGGTGGAGCCGCCGGTCTTCTCGCGGATCGGCTGCGTCTGTTCGCGGCGGGCGGTGATCTCGTCGATGCGGGCCTGCACGGCGGCGGGGTCGTCGGGGGTCCCCTTATAGGCGGCCTCGACCCAGATGATGTCGGCAGGAGCTTCGGAGTGGCGGTAGGTGTAGCCGAAGTCCGCAAGCGAATAGTCGATCCGCTCCCCTGCCCGGTTCAGGCCCCAGGCCGAGACGAGGACATCCTTCGTCTCGGCGCCGTAGCAGCCGGCGTTCATGGTCAGCGCCCCGCCGACTGTCCCCGGGATGCCGGCGTAGAATTCCAGCCCGGCGATGCCGGCCTTCGCCGAGGCTTTCGCCACCATGGAGTCCAGCGCCCCGGCGCCGGCGGTGATCGAAGCGCCCTCCGCCGTCACCTGGGCCCACGGCCGGCCGGCGAGGCGGATCACCACCCCCTCGACGCCGCCGTCGCGGACGATCACGTTGGAGCCGACGCCGAGCACCGTCACCGGCACGGCCGGGTCCAGGGCCTTGAGGAAGGCGGCGAGGTCGTCGGCGTCGGCCGGAATGAACAGGGCGTCGGCCGCCCCGCCGACGCGGAACCAGGTGTAGGGGCCGAGCGGCTCGTCGCGGAGCAGCTTGCCGCGGACTTCGGGCAGGTCGATCAAGCGAGCGCCTCCAGCTGTCCCGGCAGCGCGTAGGCCCACTGGGTGATGTCGCCGGCGCCGAGGCAGACGACGAGGTCCCCCGGTTTCGCCTCGGCGCGTATCACGGCCGGGCGGGCGTCGACGCCCTCCAGCGGCTGCACGGAGCGGTGACCGAAGCGGCGGACGCC
>JANJTI010000195.1 GCA_024711185.1 Brevundimonas sp.
GGCCGCCGAGGCCGCCGCCCGCGCCCTCGACGCCAGCCACCTGACCGACACGGAGCGCCTGACCAGCCGGGGCGCCGGCGAGGCCGCCAGCCGGGTGGCGGGCCACCCGGGCGTGCGCGCGGCCCTGCTCGAGTTCCAGAAGGCCTTCGCCGCTCAGGCCGGCGGAGCCGTGCTTGACGGGCGCGACATCGGCACGGTCATCGCCCCCGACGCCCCGGCCAAGCTCTATGTCACCGCCACGCCGGAGGTGCGCGCCATGCGGCGCTGGAAGCAGCTCACCGGCCGGGGGGAGGCCATCGCCTTCGAGGACATGCTGGCCGACATCGTCAAACGCGACGAGCGCGACGCCGGCCGCGGGGCCGCGCCCATGGTGCAGGCGGCCGACGCCGTCTTGCTGGACACGACCGATATGGATATAGAGGCCGCCTTCGATGCGGCCCGCCGTATCGTCGAAGCGGCGCGCGCCCGACACGGCCTCTGAGGCCACGGGCAAAACCAAACGCACCGACTTCGGCTTCCGCGGGCGTCCTGGCGATCCTGTCGCCTCGCATCCCGACGACCTGTCTCACAGTCCACCACCTCGCGCGGGGCCGAACGGCCGCGCGCCGCAACCCTTTCTCCAACCCCAGAGCTTCATGACCGACACCCTCTCCCCCACCCGCGACGATTTCGCCGCCCTCCTCGACCAGCAACTGCAAGGTCGCGACCTCGGCGAAGGCCAGGTCGTCCATGGCCGCGTCGTCGGCATGGAAAAGGACATCCTGATCATCGACGTCGGTCTGAAGACCGAAGGCCGGATCCCCGCCCGCGAGTTCGGCATCGGCGAAGGCGCCGTGATCCCGAAGGTCGGCGACAACGTCGAGGTCTATCTGGAGCGCGTCGAGAACGCCCTGGGTGAAGCCGTCATCAGCCGCGACAAGGCTCGCCGCGAGGAAGCCTGGACCCGTCTGGAAGTGGTCTTCGCCGACGGCCAGCCGGTCAACGGCGTCATCGTCGGTCGCGTCAAGGGCGGCTTCACCGTCGACCTCGGCGGCGCCTCGGCCTTCCTGCCGGGCTCGCAGGTCGACATCCGCCCGGTGCGCGACGTCGCCCCGCTGATGGGCAAGGAGCAGCCCTTCGCCATCCTCAAGATGGACCGCCCGCTTGGCAACATCGTCGTTTCGCGTCGCGCCATCCTGGAAGAGGCCCGCGCCGAACAGCGCACCGAGCTGGTCGGCCAGCTGCAAGAGGGTGAAGTCCGCGAAGGCGTGGTCAAGAACATCACCGACTACGGCGCGTTCGTGGACCTGGGCGGCATCGACGGCCTGCTGCACGTCACCGACATGTCGTGGAAGCGCGTGTCGCACCCGTCGCAGGTCCTCGCCGTCGGCGACACCGTCAAGGTGCAGATCGTCAAGATCAACCCGGACACCCAGCGCATTTCGCTGGGCATGAAGCAGCTCCAGGCCGATCCGTGGGATGGCGTGGAAGCCAAGTATCCGGTCGGCGCCAAGATGTCGGGCCGCATCACCAACATCACCGACTACGGCGCCTTCGTGGAGCTGGAAGCCGGCGTCGAGGGCCTGGTGCACGTCTCGGAAATGTCGTGGACCAAGAAGAACGTCCACCCCGGCAAGATCGTCTCGACCTCGCAGGAAGTCGACGTGGTCGTGCTGGACGTCGACGCCTCGAAGCGCCGCATCTCGCTGGGCCTGAAGCAGGCCCAGGACAATCCGTGGGACGCCTTCGTGGCCGCGCACCCGATCGGCTCGACCGTCGAGGGCGAGGTCAAGAACGCCACCGAATTCGGCCTGTTCATCGGCCTCGACAACGACATCGACGGCATGGTCCACCTGTCGGATCTCGACTGGAACGTCTCGGGCGAGGAAGCCATCCAGCGCTACCGCAAGGGCGAGACCGTCAAGGCCAAGGTGCTGGACGTGGACGTCGAGAAGGAGCGCGTCTCGCTGGGCATCAAGCAGCTCGGCGGCGATCCGATGGAAGGCGACACCTTCAGGAAGGGCCAGCAGGTCACCGTCACCGTGACGGCGATCGAGACCGGCGGCATCGAGGTCAAGTTCGGTGAAGAGGACGCCCCGGCGACCGCCTTCATCCGCAAGTCGGACCTGTCGCGCGACCGCGCCGAGCAGCGCACCGAGCGCTTCTCGGTCGGCGACCGCGTCGACGCCATGATCACCTCGGTCGACAAGGCCTCGCGCCGCGTCTCCGTGTCGATCAAGGCGCTGGAGATGAAGGACGAGCAGGAGGCCATCGAGCAGTTCGGCTCGTCGGACTCGGGCGCTTCGCTGGGCGACATTCTCGGCGCGGCCCTGCGCGAGAAGGCCGGCTCGAAGGAGTAAGACCCTCCGCCTTGGCGGAACGAGGGGGCGGCCGGAGCGATCCGGCCGCCCTTTTTCGTGCGCGGAGCCGCGGAAAGACGCTGTACGGTGGACGACAGTTAACCCATATTTCTTCGACCGAACCGGCGGTTGGCCCTTTTTCGCGGGTCGCGCGACGGCTAGGGTGGGTTGCATCCCGCGCACGGGTGCACCCGTATGGGTCCGGGGCAGGACTGAACTGGGTGGGGGTCCGAATGATCAAGTCCGAGCTGATCGAAAAGCTCGCTTCCGAAAACACCCACCTGACCCATGCCGAGGTCGAACGGGTTGTGAATGTCGTGCTGGGCCGCATGGTGGACGCCCTGGGCGACGGCGGCCGCGTCGAGTTGCGCGGCTTCGGGGCCTTTTCGGTGCGCGGACGGCCGGCGCGCGCCGGTCGCAATCCCCGCACCGGCGAGCCGGTCGACGTCCCCGCAAAGGCGGTGCCCTTCTTCAAAAGCGGCAAGGAGCTGCGCGAGCGGCTGAACGCCTCGGGAGACGCCTGATCGTGGGAATGGCGTCGGAGTTCCGGGAGTTCATCGCCCGGGGCAACGTCATCGACCTGGCCGTCGGCGTGATCATCGGCGCGGCCTTCAACGGCATCGTCAAGAGTCTGGTGGACCAGGTGGTGATGCCGCCGATCGGACTGATCACCGGCGGCATCGACTTCTCGGAACTGGAGTGGGTGCTCAGGCCGGAGGATCCGGCCACCGGGGCGGTGGAGAAGGTGGCGATCCAGTACGGCGCCTTCATCAACACCGTGATCCAGTTCCTGATCGTGGCCATGGTCGTCTTCCTGCTGGTCAAGGGGATCAACCGTCTGCGGCGCGAGCAGGCGGCCGAGCCGGCGGCGGCTCCCGCGGCCCCCACGCCGACCGAGGCGTTGCTGGTCGAGATCCGCGACGAGCTGCGGGCCCGCCCCAGGGACTGAGCCGCTCTCCACAGGAGGCCGGATTCCGCGTTTGACTCTCCGGAGGTGTGGGAACAAAAAGAGAACGATCTCTTTTGGACTCCCTATGACCCCCTCGCCCTTCGCATCGTCGGAGCGCTTTCCGGAGGCGGCCGCACCGCTGGAGGAGGCGTGCGCGCCCCTGCCCCGGGACGTGGGCGGAGCCCTGCGTTTCGCCTTGTCGCGACGGCCGGCGGAGGACAAACGGCCGTTGCTGCTGGCCCTGCCCCGATCCTGGGCCGGCGAGTACGGACGCCCCTACGCCCCGGGACTGACCGGGCCGACGCCGATCCTCGTCCGCGCCGCCACCCTGGCCGAAACCCTGTGGGCGCTGGAGCAGGGACTCCGCTCGGGGGCGGTCTCGCTGGCGCTGGGGGCGGTGGAGGGGGCGACCCTGGCGCAGAGCCGGCGGCTGGAGTTCGCCGCCCGCCACGGCGGATCCGTCGGCGTGACCCTGTCACGCCGTCTGGACGGGCTGAGCGCGGCACGGCGGCGCTGGCGGGTCTCGACCCTGCCCGGCCTCGGCGATCCCCACGATCCACGCGCCCCGGGGCCGGCGCGTCTGAACGTCGAACTGGCGCGGGGACGGGGGGAGCGGCCGGGGGCCTGGATACTGGAGCAGGATGATGAGACGCATCGTCTCCGTCTGGCTGATCGACTGGCCGGTGTCCGTCCGGCGACGATCGCTGGAACGGGCGTTCGCGCCAGCCTCGCCGCCTGAGCCCGCCCTCGACCCGCGCCAGCCCTTCGCCCTGACCCT